>DATEGJ010000033.1:0-6547 GCA_035280105.1 Thermoplasmata archaeon | reverse complement strand
TTGACTCGTTCTTCTGGGAGAGCGATCTGATCCTCGACGGAAGCGTCGAGCGGGTCATCGCGCGCTTGATGCCCCTGAGCAAAGAGGAGGACGGGGCGCACTACTTCGACCTGAGTGCCTTTGGCATCGAGGGGGACCAGGCGAAATATTTCTTCGTGACGCGGAACGGCACGTCGCTGTACACGACAAGGGACATCGCATATCACCTCCGGAAGATGGAACGATGCGACATCGCGATCAATGTCCTCGGAGAAGACCAGAAGTTGAGCTTCGAGCGGCTCAAGGCGACGTTCCGGCTCATGGGCATCGATTGGGCGCCGGAGACGATCTACTATGCGTTCGTCAACCTCCCAGAAGGACGGATGTCAACGCGGAAGGGCCGCGTCGTGTACATCGACGATCTGATGGACGAAGCGGTGGACCGCGCCTTCGAGGAGGTCTCGAAACGACGCCCCGAGCTATCGGAGGATCGGAGGCGGGAGATCGCGGAGACGATCGGCCTCGGGGCACTCCGCTACAACGTATTGCGCGTGCAGGCGGAGAAAGCAATCACCTTCCGCTGGGAGGAAGCGTTGAACTTCGAAGGGAATTCGGCTCCATTCCTCCAGTACGCTCACGCTCGGGCATGCAGCATCCTCGCGAAGGCGGCCGATGTCGGCGAGGGCGAGCCCCGCCTCCTGCTGCACCCGCAAGAACAACGACTCATCCGATGGATTGCGAAGTTCCCGTTGAGTGTGCGGGAGGCCGCTGAGGGACGACGGGTCCACGCGGTCGCCTCGTACGCCTCCGAGTTCGCGTCCCAGTTCAACCAGTTCTACCGGGATTGCCCCGTCCTGACCGCGGAACCTGCGGCGCTACGGGATGCGCGCGTTGCGCTCGTCCACGCGACGCGGGTCGTCCTCCGGAACGCGCTAGACTACTTGGGGGTCAAAGCCCCGA
The DNA here is from genome assembly GCA_035280105.1 of Thermoplasmata archaeon. Lineage (GTDB taxonomy): Archaea > Thermoplasmatota > Thermoplasmata > RBG-16-68-12 > RBG-16-68-12 > RBG-16-68-12. The sequence continues at coordinate 5,608 of DATEGJ010000033.1, read as the reverse complement.
ACGAGATGTGACCACGGGAGGAGGTCGAGACGCCTACAGGCGTTTCTTCTCTTCCTTGACTTCCTTCTTCGGTCGCTTCTCCTCGTCCTCGCCGCGCTCCCGCCGGCGGCCGCGGATTGGCCGCCACTCGCCCGCCTTGATCTTCCGTCGGGCGTACATGCCGCCGACGAAGAGCGCGATCACGCCGATCACGCTGCCCCAGATCGCGTACGGCTGCCACGCGGGCTGCCGAACGTTCACCGGCGCCGAGGCCCGGTTCTCGTTCGTGATCCATGTGTACGGCTCCGTGGAATCGAAGACGTACACCTGGAGGGTCTTGTTCCCTTGACCGACCAAGCCGGCGATGTGGAACACGAGTTTGACGCGGTCGCCGGAGTTGATCGTGTGGTTCGTCCCCATCGGTTGACCGGTCTTGTCAAACCACTCCGCGGCGTTTGTCACGACGCTCGTTTGGCCGCCGCTGATCACCAAGACCTGCGTCGTCACGTTCGAGGCCTTGAGGCGGCCCGGCTTGTTCGACACGTTCGCCGTCACCGTTACGGGCGCTCCTTCTTCGGGGTCACCCGGAGTCACCTTCGTCGTCCCTGCATCGATCCGGAGGTCCGAGTGGATCAGGACATCAATCTGGACCGTGAGGTTGCGGGTGAGGTTCCCCGTGTTCGGCTTCGGGGGCGTCAGGCCGCCTCGGAAGCCGGTATCGCGGGCGGAGAGGACGACCTTGTAGGTGTTGTTCCACTCCGCCCACGCGAACGAGATGTTCATCCCGTAGAAGGTGTGGTTGTTGCCCGAGGTGCCAATGAGCGGTCCGGGGATGATCCAGGTGAAATTTAGCGCGGTGTTCTTGTCGTGATCGTCCGTCGTCCGCGATGCGTTGAACGCGTAGGTGCGTCGCTCGATTAGGCTGGTCGTGGTCCCCCAGTCCTTCGTCGGATCGAGGATGTCGAACGCCGGGGAGGGTGCCTTTGTGTCGTTGACGACCACGGTCATCGTGGCGTTGGCGCCTTTCCAGCCAACACTGTCCGTCACGGTCAGGTTGACCTTGAAGGTCCCCGGTTTCCGTAGGGTCCAGTTCACGATCCGGCCCGTGGCGTCCGTGATCCGATCGCCGTCGAAGTCCCACGCGTACCCGCTGTCAAGGATCACGCCTTTCTTGCCGGTGTACGCATTGTCCGTCGAGAGGCCGCCGTCAAAGCGAACGATCGTCCCTTCGTCTACGTTCAGCGTGCGTCCGTTCGCGGATCCGGTTCCGGTCTTGTTCGTGCGGATGCTTCCAATCGGCAATTGGTCGTCGACCCAGAGCGTGATGTTGCGGTACGTCTTGTTGCCGCTCCCTTGGGTGACGGTCAGGTTGACGATGAACTGGCCGGCGCTGCTGTACTTGAACGTCGGGATCATTCCGTACCGGACGTCGCCCGGGTTGGAGGTGAAGCGCCACGTGAAGTTCGCGTCCGCGATGTGGCCGACCGGATCCACGCTGTCCTCCGCGCTGAACGTGAGGGTCGTGTTGTTCGCCACGTAGGCTTGGTAGCCCACGAAGGTCGCGTTGTACACGTAGAACTTCCCGACTGGTGCCGTCACCTTCGCCCGTGCGACCCCCGTCTTCGATTCGGAGATCGTCATCTTCAACTGCGGCAAGCCGCCCGTGACGCCCGGGTCGACCGTCACGCGCGTGAAGTTCTTCAGCGTGATGGGGGCGCTGGCGGGGATCCGCACGGAGGTGTTCAGCTCGTACCATTTCGGGAGGGAGACTAAGTACACGTAGTCCTGGTAGATCGTTGAGTTCGCGTCGGCCACCAGGGTCATGTTGACGTAGTACGTCTTGGCGCCGTTCGCGATGTACGGCGGGGCGACCTTGAGCTTGTAGGTCGTCGTCGTGTTGATCCACACTCGGCTTCCCGGCGTGGCCAAGCCGGCGAACGTCGCACTGTACCCCGGCTGGGAGATGTACGACTTTCCGTTCGTCGTCAGGAAGCCGTCGGTCGTGACGTAAGCGGTCCCTTTTGCGAGGAACCAGTTCTGGAATGCCGTGATCTCGCCGGCGCTCAAGATCCCGTCCCCGTTCCCGAGGGTTGCGTCGATCTGCAGGCGCAGGTCCCGGAGGTTCGGCGGCCCGAGGCCGGTCAGGGTGCTGTCCGGGTTCAGGGTCAGGTTGCGCCACGAGGTGAGGTTGTTCCAGTCCGCCGTGCCATAGGCGACGGTCGTTAGGTACTCCTCATGCGGAGCCGGCTGCAGGACGACATCGTACGGATTGGTGACCCCGGGCAGGATGACCGAGGCTGCGTAGGCGAGGTAATTGTTTGCGGCAATGATGATTCGGTAACTCCCCGGCGGCGCGTGGAAGTCGTACAAGCTACTGTTCATCGTGGCGGGGATGAGGCGGTAGGTACTCGTGTTCGCCCGGGTCGGGTCGTAGAGCCACGCGACGAGCCCGCTTCCGACGAATTGGCCGGACGGGTTCCTCGCGTGACCGATGATCTCGAGCCCGCCGACCAAGTTGATCGTGGTCGAGGTCGTGACGCTCACGTCGACGTTCGATTCGTCGGTCTGGTAGCCCGGCGCGGACGTCCGGAGTTGGAACGGTGCGCCCCACAGGGTGAGGTTCGCCTTGCCCGTCACGTCGCTGACCGCGGAGCGGACCAGGGCGGCTTTCCCCGTCGGGTTCGAGATGTTGTACGCCGCGACCGTCGCGCCCGGAAGCGGTGTGCCTCCGGCGAGCACCGTGACCGTGAGGACCTTGTTGGCCGTCGGCTGAGCGACCATGCAGACGTTGATGTTTACCGTCGCGCTGCCGTCGTAGCGCGTCGGGGTCGTCGTCGCGTTGCTGTAGTACCCCGTGCGATTCGCCGCGATCGTGTAGCTCCCGGACGGAGGGTTGTTGAACGCGTAGACGCCCGCCCCGTTCGTGATCGTCGTGAGGGCGGGGTTGACGCCGTTCGCATCGACCAAGGTGACCGTGGCGCCGGCAACGTACGGCGTGACGCTGACGCACGTACTGACCAAGCCTGTGATTTGGTTGGTTTGCCCTCGGGTGAGCATCGGGAGCACGGCGACCGCGCCCACCATCAGGACGATGAGCATGACGAGTGCTCCGAATCCCCGGCGACCACTCAGGTACATTCGATGTTGCTCCTAACAGACGTCGTCCGCCCTCCTTCACGCAACCCGCTCGGGAGGCCGGAGGTTGCGCGAATTGAGTGAGGGTATTTAAGTGTAATGGGAGAAACTTCGAACACGATGCACCGAGCAAAGTTCGAAAGCCCGAAGGCCTACTCGCGGCGTCCGTGGCGTCTGCCTTCACGCTGTACGCGGCGACGGCCGTCTTCTGGTGACATACGTCCTGATATCGCTTCGCACCATCCGTCGCTTCTCGATCGAGCGCCCTGCGGTCGCCTTGCTCGGCGGTGCGCTCATGCTAGTCTTCGGCGTCCTCTCGCCCGCCGACGCGATCGCCTCGATCAATCTCGCTGTCCTCCTCCTCTTGATCGGGATGATGATCCTCGTCTCCGACCTCGAGGCGTGTGGTTTCTTCGACGTCATCTCGTCGAGGATTGCCTCCGTGCGAAGACGCAAGTCTCGTTCCTCGTGTGGTTGATGCTCGCGACCGCGGCGTTGTCTGCGCTGGTCCTCAATGACACGATCGCACTGCTGGTGACCCCGGTCGTCGTGCGAAGCGCGAAGGCTCTACGCATCAATCCGGTCCCGTATCTGGTGGCGGTCGCCGTCGCTGCAAACGTCGGGAGCGTCGCGACCGAGGTCGGTAATCCCCAGAACGCCTTCATCGCGATTCGTTCGGGCATTCCGTTCCTGACCTTCACGGCCTTCCTGCTTCCGGTGACCGCCGTCTGCTTGGCGGTCGCGACCGCGTTCATTTGGCTCGCGTTCCGAAAGGACCTGTCGCTCCCGTTGATGAAAGAGAGCTCGCTGCCCGCCGTCCCTCTGCAACGACGAGGGTTGTTCGTGACCCTTGGGATCACGGTGGCCGTCGCGATCGCGTTCTTCGTTTCTCCGACGCCCGAGTGGCTCCCGCTCATCGCCATGGTCGGGGGATCGTTCGTCCTCTTCACGCTGCCTTTCGTTTCGTCGGCGACTCCTCGCACCCTGATCGCAAAGGTCGATTGGAGCATCGTCCTCTTTTTCATCGGCCTCTTCGTCGTGCTGGGAGGCGTCCGCGCTTCCGGCCTCTCCGGGGCGATTCAGACCGGATTCTCCGCCGTGTTCGGCGGACGGACGGGCGGTGTCGCTTGGCTTACCGGACTCACTGCGCTGCTGTCCAACCTCATTAGCAACGTCCCGGCGGTCCTGCTTCTGGCAGAGGTCGTTCAAGGGGCTGGCGGATCGCAGCAGCTCTGGCTCACCCTCGCGGCAAGTTCGACGCTCGCAGGGAATGCGACAATCCTCGGCGCCGCGTGCAACGTTATCGTGGTGCAAGTCGCATCGCGCGATGGCGTGGAGGTGTCGATGAAACAGTTCATGAAGGCGGGCCTCCCGATCACCGCGGTGACGCTCGTCCTCGCCGCGCTCCTCATCACCGTACTCGTGCCGCCGTAGCCGAACGGTTTATTGTGCCCGCATGCCCTGGAGAATCCGATGCGACGGGCATCGGACTTTGCGGCGCAACGAGCCCGGATGGTCGAGTGGCTGGAGAGGGCGGGATATGTCCGGAGCCCTCGGGTCCAAGCGGCTTTTCTCCATGTGCCACGAGAAGCCTTCGTTCGGTCGGGGAACCGGGGCGACGCGTACGCCGACATTCCCTTGCCGATCGGAAGCGGACAGACGATTTCCGCACCGTCGATGATCGCGATTATGCTTGAGGAAGCCCGCCTCGAGCCCGGTGAGCGGGTCTTGGAGATCGGGACCGGGTCCGGATACCATGCAGCCCTCGTCGCCCGAATGGCGGGGGCTGAGAATGTCGTCTCGATCGAGCGGCATTCCGACCTAGCGGCGTGGGGAAGATCGAACTTGGTGCGGATCGGTCTCGGGGCGGTGAGTGTCGTCGTGGGCGATGGAAGCCTTGGCTTTCCGCCTCGTGCCCCGTACGCGTGCATCATGGCGACCGCGGGTGCGCCGCGAATCCCGGACGCTTGGCCTTCCCAGCTTTCTCCCGGTGGCCGGATCGTCGCCCCGATCGGGGAGTCGCGCCATGGCCAAGTCCTCGTCATCGCGACGCGCGAGGCCAGCGGAACCTTGCGGGTTCGCGAGGGCACCCCATGCGCCTTCGTGCCGTTGGTCGGCGCTCAGGCATGGGGCGACTAAGGCCCGCTTATGCGCCCGACACCGAGCGGCCCCACGCTTCGTCGGGGAGCGACTTGTACAAGGGCTCATCGGGCGGTGCCTCGACGGCCAACACGCGGTCCAGATCGGCTTCGTTCAGAGACCAGTAGAAGATTCGCCAGTTCCGACCGTCAAGCAGCGGGACCGTCTCCCAGAAACTCTGGAGGAGACCGGCATCGTGCAAGGCGTAGAACACCTTCCGGTCGTCCGGATAGATCGCGTTGTCGATGATGACGCTGCGGAATCCGAAGTAACTAAGGATCGTCCGGGCCTCCGCAAGGGCCTCGGCAGATGTGCCGCCCAGACGCGTTTCGATGGCGCGGGCGAGCTTTCGAAG
>DATEGJ010000032.1:0-10363 GCA_035280105.1 Thermoplasmata archaeon | reverse complement strand
CGTCCGTCCCGATCGTTGCGTATCCGCGGAAGATACCCTTCGTCACCTTGGTTCGTTCGCGCGTCTCCATCGACTCGATCCGATAGCGGGACCCCTTCGTGAGCGACGCGATCTCATCGGCCATTTCTTTACCTCCGTTGCTCCGCGAGCTTCTCCAGATGATCGACGGTCTTGCGGTAGTTCTCCATCGCAATCTCGACGTTGGACTCGACGAAGTTCCACGCCTTCGACAAGTTGCCGTATCGGACGCGATAGCCTTTGCGGACCGCCCCGCGCTCGCTCACGTTGACTTCATCGAGGAGATCCATCTCCTTCAACTTGTTGATGTGGCGGTAGATCGTCGCCTTCGTCGTCTTGAGCTTCGCCGCAAGTTGTTCCACGGTCCAGCCTTTGTCCATTCGGCCGAGGAGGCACTCAACGAACAGCCGGTACGGCACGGACTCGCGGACGCTCGACGCATCCGTCTTCGGATCGTAGCCTTTCGGGATGTAACCGATCTGCGTCAGAAACAGGAGGGCCACGTCGTCAATGTCTTTGAGCGGCGTCAGGGGGGTATTGCTGACGACGGCGATCTCAAACGGCAATCGGGAACCCTGGGCTGCGGTATCGGAGCGGCGTAGTTAAGGTTTGCCATTGAATTTTATCAACAATAAATATATTAATAATGCTCAGACATCAACAATTCCGCTGTACGTGTCGACGCGAACCCCGCGTGATCGCATCTCGCGGACGAGCGCGTTAATGCCGATGCTGTCCGAGGCGACGTGCCCCGAGACCACGAGGTTCTTCGGACCGTCGCGCCCGAAGAGCTCCCACAACCGTCTGAGGGCACCCGCATCAATGTGGATATAGAAAACCGTGTCGATTCCGTTTTCGAAGGCCGCGCGGGCGACCGGCACGCCCCCATTCGTCCCCGCGCCGTGGTGGACGACCCATTTTCCGAGAGGATTGTCGAGTTTTCCCATGCGGACGAGGATCCGCGTGCGAGCCGCTTTGAACTCGGGAATGCCGTTGAGCACGTCGCTCGCGTCGCGCACGCGCGCCCCTACGCCGACGTGGGCGCGTAACGTTTCGTCCATCACGCGGCGACCGATCTCGTCGCACGGATTGTGGATGCACATGAGTCCGATCCCTAGAATCCGAGCGATGGACGGGAGGCGATCGTAGTTCTCCGCATGGGCGCGGACTTCCCGGTCCTCCTGCATCTCGCGCACGGCCGCATCCGCAATCGAGCTAGGAACGCCATGCTTCTTGAGGATGTCCGCGTGCTTCGACAAGACCTTCGGGAAGTCCAGGACGGCCGAACCGCCCGTGGGATGATGCGCAATCACAAGGTCGTAGCCCTTCTCCTTCGCGATGACGAGATCGGCGGCATCCGCATCAATCCCGAACAAAGCCCTCTTCACATTTCTCGCGGGCACGTCGATCGTCGTGTCGGCGGGGACCTCGGATTGCTTCGCCAAGGTGAGGGCGAGGTCAAGGATCTCCTGCGTGTCCATCCGGCGCCGGGAGAGCTTATCGGGCATATAGACTTCCGACCCGAGGAGGCGCCGCATTCGGATTCGGCTACCTGGCCAAAGCCTTTTCTTCCCGACGCGGGATGGGGTGCGGGGAGGCACATGGCGAGTCGCATCGCGACGGAGCGAATCACGAGCGGGGGAGTCCTCGTCCGGATTCCACCGGCGCTCCGATCGTACACGAACTCGAAAGACGAAGTCGTGCTCGAAGCCGGGACCGTCGCCGAGCTTCTCGCGGAGCTCGATCGCGCGTTCCCGGGGATCCGGGACCGCGTCGTCGACGAGATGGGGCGGCGGCGGCACTACGTGAACATCTTCGTGAACGAAGAGCTCGTGTGGTCCTCGCCCTCGGAGACGAAACTGAATCGGGGCGACGTGGTGCATATCCTTCCAAGTGTCGCAGGTGGTTGACATGGCGCGGATCAAGAAGGGCAACGTGGTCGTCGCAGTGGGGACAAGGAAAGGCGGATTCCTGTTTCACTCCGCCGACCGGAGGAAATGGTCAGTCGAAGGACCGTTCATCACGGGCGCGAGCGTGCACAACATGGTCCTCGACCCTCGGGACGGACGCACGGTGTACGCGGCCGCGCCGGTCTTCAGCGAGCCGTGGGGCCCCGCGGTCTATCGAGGACGTGCCGGAGAGGCGCTGAAGGTGACCGGCTCCTCACCGAAGTTCAAGGAAGGCTCCGGCCTCGCGGTTGAGCGGGTGTGGCACGTCGAGCCGGGAGCCGCGAGCGAACCCGACACCGTCTACGCGGGTGTCGAACCCGCGGCGATCTTTCGGAGCAAAGATCGCGGCGAGACCTGGGAAGATATCGAATCGCTCAACTACCATCCGACCCGCAAGGAATGGCAACCGGGAGGCGGCGGGCTGTGCATGCACTCGATCCTGGTCAACCCGAAAAACCCCAAGCATCTCGTGGTCGGCGCGAGCGCCGTCGGCGCGTTCGAGACGCGCAACGGAGGGCGAACCTGGACGATGGAGAACAAGGGAGTCCGGGCGGAATTCCTGCCGAACAAGTTTCCGGAGTTCGGACAGTGCGTCCACAAGCTCGCGTGGGATGGCTCGGCGGACGGATCCCTGTTCCAACAGAACCACTCCGGCATGTATCACCGAGGAGCGGGCGACGGCTCTTGGACGGAGGTCAGCAAAGGCCTACCGTCGGACTTCGGCTTCCCGATCGCGGCCCATCCACACCAGAAGAACACGGCCTTCGTCGTGCCGCTCGAGGGCGCGATGAACCGCGTGGTGCCGAAAGGCCAGATGGCGGTATGGAAGACGACGAACGCCGGCAAGACGTGGCGGCGATCCACGAAAGGTCTGCCCGGGCCCGGCGCCTACTTGGGCGTCCTCCGGGAAGGATCCGCGGTCGATGCCGAGGATCCACTCGGGGTGTACGTCGGGACGAACACCGGACAACTCTTCGCGAGCCGGGACGAAGGCGAATCGTGGAAGATGATGGCGGACTTCCTACCGCCGATTCTCTCGGTGACCGCAAGCCAGGCCCACTGAGTCGAACCGAGAAAGATCAGAAAGGGGTTCAGAGGCGGCGTGGACCGCGCCGCCTCGTTGGGTTGGGTCCTTGATTCAGAAGATGAAGATCAGGACCAAAACCGCGGCAAGGAGCTGCCCGATTCGCCACACCGTGGTCGTCCAGGAGTCCCCGCTCGCCGTGTACGCTCCGAGGAAGAGCGCGAGGACCACGAAGAAGCCGCCGATGTCCCGGAGGACCAGCGCTGCCAACGCGATCGCGCTCCCACTGCCACCGCCCACCACGAGCAACATCGAGGACGTGATGAAGCCGGTCAAGAGGCCCACAAGTCCGAAGACGAGCAACGAGAGGTGTTGCGGGGGCGACCTGCCCATTTCCCAGAGTTTCTCGCCGATTCCCGCCATCGTGCCACCTCACCCGAAGATGGTGGGGGAACGCGCCAAGATCAACAGCAGGGCGACGAACGCGAGGATCAGCAGGAACAAGCGCACGAACGGATCTCCTTCGTCCATCATGATAGCGGCTCCGATGAGCCCGGCGACGAACAGGAACATGCCGAAGTGCCCGATCGCGGGTCCCCACGCGGCGCCGAGGTTGTTCCTCGCGAGGGTCTGCTCCGGGGTCTCGTTGAAGCCCACGTTGTGACTCCAATCAACGATTATTGCCCCGATGGCCAGGAAAAAAATCCCCAAGCCGATTGCGAGAGCGACCATCAGTTTCCTTCGGTCCATCATCATTGGCCCACTCATCATTGGGGGGGGAGGTGCTTGCATTCAATTCCTACCTTTGGAAGCGCAGTTATGTCCAGATTTATATATATTCCGCTAAATGGGTCTCTTTTATATGTTTCGATAGCGAGTTGAGCCAGGGGTCCTCCGTGAGGCCCGGCCCCGCCTTGGACGAAGCTAGAGACCGAGTTTTCCCGGGTTCAAGACGCCTTTCGGGTCGAGCGCTTTCTTTACGCGGCGCGTGACCTCGAGGCCGGAACCGAGCTCGCGTTCCATCAAATGAGCGAGTTTCACGCCGACCCCGTGGACGTATTCCATCGTGCCGCCGAGATCTTGGGCCCATCGAATCACCTCGTCGACGGCCGTCGCAACCGCGGCTTTGGCTTCGACCCGGTCCTTGCCCACAGGCCGGATCATCTCGAGGGAGACGAGCTCCGGCTGCGTCCAGATGCCGAATCCAATCGGGCTCACGCGGTGGCGGCGGAGAATCGACAGGGCCTCATGGCGATACGCGAGGATCTTCGACCGCGGAAGCGCCACATGGACGTAGTCGAAGATGAAGTCCTTCAGGAACACGTCGGCGCGGGTGGTGCCGGGCGAGATTTCGTCGTGGACATAGATGATGTCGTGCCGCGTCCGCCAATACGACCGAGCCTCCCGATCTGGAAGGGACCGCGCGCCCGCTCGTCGCAGGTGGCTTCGCGCGAGCCGCCAACTCGCGCCGACGATCTCACGCGAGCCCGCGAATCCGAGGTAGAGCCTCAGATGACCGCCGGTTCCCGACCACGGAAGGGCGGGCCCGTCAAACGTCTGCTCGAAGTCCATCACACTCGGGACCAGGCCGAGATTGTAGAGGCCTTCGATACAATGGAGGCCTATCGAGAAGGACGGAAGCGCGAACGCGCGGATTTCTTCCCGGTCCGGCACCGGAAAAACGCGAAGGGTCGCGGCGGTGATGATCCCGAGGGTTCCTTCGGTCCCGATGAAGAGACGCTTCAAATCGAGGCCGGTCGTGCTCCTCGCCACGGGTCGGGTGCGGACCAACGTGCCGTCAAGGAGTACGACCTCGAGTCCGAGGACCTGATCTCCCATCGTGCCCCGTAGGTATCCGGCATACCCGATTCCGTTCGTGCCGATCGCGCCGCCGAGGGTCGCTCGGGGCCGCGACCACGGATCGTGGCCCAGGGAGAGCCGACGTCTCCGCAACCGTCGGTCGAGGTCCTCGAGGACGATCCCTGCCTCTGCCGTCACTGTGCCCGACGCGACATCGATCTCGCGGATTCGCCGCATGTGACGCATGTCGAGTACGATCGACCGAGACATGGGTCGCGCGCCTCCCATGAGGCCCGTCCCACCGCCCCATGGGACGACGGAGTATCCGGACTTCGCGGCAAACCGCAGCGTCTTCGAGACATCGTCCGCGGACCGAGGCCAGACGACCGCGGCAGGTGGGACACCGCCTTCCGGTTGGCGGGAACCGCGGTGCGCCCGGAAGGCGTCGAGCCGATAACGAGGCGGGACATCGGAGCCGATCACCATTCGGTCTGCCGGGAGGACGGCCCGAAGTTCGCCGAGGGAACGGCCCACGGCGACGGCAAGGCGCGGCGGATATAGAACCCGCGTGGGTCGTCACGCGCGTTCGAGGTAATACAAGGTGTACGCCTTGCGCGCTGGGGTGGCGTATCCGTTAGTGTCGAGGCGGACGGGAATCCAGTTCTCGGGCATCTCGATCAGGTCTTCCGCATCGCACTCGATGCTGTGGAGCTTCGCCTTCATGGAATCTGAGGATTCGTGGGGTGGGCAGGTCAAAGGGCTTTCGGCGCGGTTCTCGGCGGTGATTTTCGTTCTCACGACGAGCCGGTCGCGACCCTCCCGGTCCCGAGGATCCGAAGGGACCCTGGCGGCCGGAGAACCGTGACGAAACTCCGCTCCTGCGGACGGGCCGGCATCGTCCGGTCGGCGGTCAGATGCACGACCGCGTCGATGTCGTCGACCGAGGCGGGACGCGTGTACATTCCGACCGTCAAGTGGACTCCCTTCCGTCCTGGCACCAGGGGATCCTTCGCGAACTCGATCGAACGGAAGGGATCGAGGACGATCGTTTCACTGGACCGGATCGATGCGTCGGCCGTGAGAATCGCACCGCGTTCGATCTGGTCGGCCTCGACTCCTTTGAGGGCGATGCCCACCCGACTCCCCGCCGGCGCCTCCCGCTGGTCTTCGTCGAGAACTTGGACGGAGCGGGCCGTCACGGTCTGCTCGTCCGGGAGCAACCGCAACTCATCGTGGATCCGAAGGACGCCGCGGCGTACGAATCCCAACGCGACGGTCCCGACGCCGCGCACGCTGAACGCGTGGTCGAGTGCGACGACGGTCGGCCGGACAAGGTCCCGTTCGACGCGCATCCCGAGAATCAGCTCGCGAAATCGCCGAAGACCTTCCTCCGTCGACGCGGCTTCCATCGTTACAAAGCGCCGCAAACGATCTTTCGCGAGCGACCTCGCTCGGTCTGCCAATTCGGACGGAGTCACGATGAGAATGCCGGCCTTCTCCATGGCAGCGAGCGCGATGAGCTGTTCGCCGTAGGCGGCGTCGACTCGATCCGCCAAGAGGACCGCCACGTCGCACATGGACGCGACCTGGAGCATCGGGGTGACCCGTTCCGGATACGCGATCGCCGAGACTGCTGTCACCGCGACGTCGCGTTCTTTCTTGTTCCAGAAGCGCAGATCGCTTTCAGTCCCCTTCTTTCCGAGTGCGGCCCCGAAGGGACGGATCGCCTCCGGGTCGCTGCCGAACAAACCGACCGCAATCGATGGGAGCGGGGAGGCCACGGGCCGGCCATCCGGCCGCGTCATATGGCCGTTTCGGTTTCGCCGAAATCGTCCCTCCATAGGCCCATGGAGGGCTATAATAAATCTATAAAATAGCTATATCGTCGACTGTGTCAGACACGACTCCGGGAGGGGAAACGCTTTTGACCCCTACGTGCATGGAGGAAACGAGGTCAAACATGCCGTACACGTACCAGGGATGGACGCTGTACTCGCGAGATGTGAAACTGAAGAAGGGACCGAAAGTAACGATCTACTTCTTCAGTAAACGGAAGCCGAAGAGCGGCAAACCGATGGACGAAATGCCGAAGAATCGAAAGATCGGTGTCAACAAGCGCACCGGCCTTCCATTCCTTCGAAAAGGCTGAGTCGTCCGCAGATCGCGACCCCATAGCCGAGGCAAAGTGGGGGAGGCCCTCGGCACCTTTACCTTATTCGCGTGCTGTGCATCGGGATGAATTCATGGAACGACGCCTTCGAAGAGAGGCGTCGTTGCAAAGTACTTTATTGAACGCGCGTTGCGGCACACGGTGCCCGAAGGAACCGTGGCGTTCGAGGTGAACGCCCCCATCGAGAAGGTCTGGGCGTTTCTCAGCGACATGCGACAAGTCGGCGCCGCGGTCCCCGGCGTCCAGTCCGTCGACGTGATCGACGAAAAACGAGCCCGCTGGAATTTGCGGGTGAAGATCGGTCCACTTTCGCAGGACCTGGTCGTCTTGACAGAGACCTTGGAACAACGGGCGATGACGCACGCGAAGTTCCGCGGAGAGGCCGAGAGCATGGAGATGACCGGGACGATCGACTTGACTCCCGCAGGGGCCGCGACGAAAGTCACCTATACGATGGTGGCAGATGCGAAAGGCCCGCTGGCCCGGATCATGGACAACTTCATGAAATCACGATTGAAGGCGCAAACGGAAGAGTTCGCGGCGAACGTGAAACGGTCGCTCGAACGGTGATCCGGGATGTGCTCTCCCCCCTCCCACCTTTCTCTGATTCGAGCGGGATCCATCCATCAATCGTGATAACGAAGACGATGTCTTTTAACCCGGCCACCGCGAATCGCCGCCCGTGGCGTTTGTCGGACCGCCAGCCGGCGGCAGCCCGCCCGCTCGACCGAGATTATTGGCCGAGGAACTCCTCCTCTATGACAAGGACGGGCAATCCCTCCTCGACGATCACGCGCTCCGCATCCTCATCGCGCTGCATCAAGAGAGCCTGACGGCCCAGGAAATCGCGAGCCGATATCGCGTCCCGATTGCGGCGTGCTATCGCCGAGTCCGTCGACTCGCATCGCTCGCCCTCATCAGCGAGGCGGGCTTCGTGACCGAAGGCCGGCGTCGCCCCGCGCGACTGTACAAATCCGAAGTCAACCGATTCCAAATCACGTACGGAAACGGGAAGATGCATCTTCACCTCATCCTGCGAAACGGGACGGAGATCGCGACGGTCGTCGGGATTCCGCCAGAGCTTGCCGTCAGTGGAACAGCGGCCCCAGCCCCGCGCGATATCGGGGAATATCCGTCCGCATGATGTCCGGATTCGCCCGGCGCGCAAGTGCGACATAGTAGGCGAGGAATTGCATCGGCACAATCGAGAGGATCGGCCTCAGCACGCGGTGCACCCGTGGAAGCGGGACATCGACCGGTTTGCCTTCTCCGACCGTCGCGACTTGAGCCCCGAAGGTTCGCATCGATCGCCGGATCTCTGAGAAGCGCTTCCCGTCGCTCCGAGAGCGGAGCATGATCATGGATTCTCGTGCGTCGACGGAAAGGCACGGACCATGGAGGAATTGCTCCGGGTGGTACCCGCTCGCCGGCATGCTGCACGTCTCCCGGATCTTCAGAGCCGCTTCGAGCGCGGTGATCGTATCCAGGTCGCTGCCGAGAATAGTGAGCCGGTCTCGGCGCGCGACTCCGCTCGCGAGCCGCCGAATTGAACCTTCGCAGCCAAGGGCCTTCTCGAGGAGGCGAGGGAGGCGGCGAGTCATCCGCTCGACGTGGGCCCAGGATGGGCCTCCGACGTGCGCCGCCAACGATGCGAACGCCGCCAGCTGGGTCGTATAGCTCATCGTGTTCGCCCAGGAATGGTCGTGGGTCGATCCGATGACCCACGTGCGGGACGTCTCCTTCTCCATTGCCGAATCGGGGAGCCCGCAGATACCAATCGTGCGGAGCCCCGCGCGACGAGCTCGGCCGAGCGCGCGGTTTGTCGTCGGCGTCGAGCCGCTATGGCTGACCCCCAGGACGACCGCGCCCGAGGGAACAGGCTCGCCATACGCGAGGTCGTACGCGTGAACCGCCCGGGCCACCGCGGCCGACCTAAACGCGTCCTGTAAGACGGACGCGCCGAACATCGCGGCGTGGAATGAGGTCCCGCATCCCGTGAGGATCAGTTGACGTGGCGTCCCGAGGAAAGCATGAAAGTTCTCGCGGCGTGCTCGGTCCAAAGTCTCCCCGACGAACGCGGGTTGGCGGAGAATCATGTCGTGCATGTGGAACGGCGGGCGCGATCTCGGATTCGGAAATCGGACCATGACCCGCGAACGGCTCGCTGGCATTAAATGCCGAGGAAAACGCGCCGCCGGGAGGCCAAAACGGAACAAGTGCCGTCACTCTTAAATCATGACCTAGGACGCTGGCCGAACCGTGAGGTGAGAGGACGGCCGGGCCACCGAAAGAGCCGAACTAGTTGTTCCCTGCGTTCGTCGAGGGGGGACTCAGAGACGAGCCTTCCGCCTTCGAGATGAGCGCGTCGATCTCGGCGAGGACGGTTGCATTGCCGGTCGTCCTCGCGATCCGTTGCGCTTCTCCGAGGACCTTGAGGCCCGGCGCGAGTTCGCCGTTTTCGAGGTAGAACCGACCGACGTACCGCAACGCCCGAACGTAATCGGAAACGCTTCCGCATTCCTTTAGGCCGTGAAGCCCGCGATCCCAAAGACGGGTCGCTCGGTTCCATCGGCCCAGTTGCATCTCTCGTTGTCCGTCCGTGATGTCGATCAAAAAGAGAGAGTCCTTTTCTTCGAGGACATGGACGAGCCGTTTCGCTTCTTGGATCACGGAGGCCGCATCGGTGGCGAGTCCCAAGTCCACCATCGCGGCCGCGCGATCCATCAGTGCATACCCTTGCAGTCGGATGTTGCCAACCAGGTGGGCCAACTGGAACGCCTTGTCGTATTGCTTCAGACTTTCCTCGTGCCGACCCAATTCGTGAAGCGACACGCCAACCGAGATACAGGCCCGGGCAATTTCCGTCAGGTTGCCGCCTCGCTCGGCGATCCGTAAGCCTTCGAGCTTGAACTGCAACCCACGCTCGAGATTTCCCCGTTCGCACTCGATGCTCCCGAGCGCGGTCAGGCTTCGAGCCAGGGCTCCCGGCTCAGAAACTTCCGTTGCGAGGTCGACGGCTTCATTCATGCGGACGGCGGCTTCCGCGAGACGGCCTTGCGCTTCCTCCAAGAGGGCCAGCTCCCGGAGGACTTCGCCGCGCTCGGCGCGATCCGGATGAGACTCCAACCGTCCTTCCGCCTCGATGAGATGCCCGAGCGCTTTCGCGTGTTCGCTGCGGTGCCGCTCGATCGTCGCGATCTTGCGAAGCAGGCGAGGGATCCGCTCGGTTTGCGAACTTGTCTCACTCCGTTGAACCGCATGGCGGTATTCCAGCAACGCAGGCTGGAGGTCGCCCAAGGTCCGCAACGTGTCGCCCATGACCTCCGGAAGAAGGCACGACGAAACGGGGTCGATCGCGCTGCGGTCGATCTTCCGCAGGACCGCCAGAAGCTCCGAGGCGGG
>DATEGJ010000031.1:0-3338 GCA_035280105.1 Thermoplasmata archaeon | reverse complement strand
GCGCACTCGCGGAAGATCTTCGCCGTCATGGCCCGCTGTAGATTGCCGGACGTCATGTGGGGACTGTACTGTTCCGACATCATCGTCGCGCCGGCGGCGAATCGGAGCGTCTGGAGGTAATTCCACACCTCGCCTTGGTCTTCCCAGAATGCGCCGGCGGGAATGTTCGGAGGCCGGAGCGGTACACCCATCCCCGCGGGAGCATTTTCGCGGAGCGCGCGGAGGGTCGCGTGGACGTTCGTGATATGATCCTTCAGCGAGTTCTTGTCGAAGCCGAAATCGTGGAAGTCAAAGAGGCCCTCCGCGTACCCGCCCAACCGCAAGACTGTCCGCGACAAGAGATCGAGGTCCTCGCGGTTGATCCCGAGAGGATCCGATGGCTGAAGAGTCACCGTACCGGAGTCAGGGTTCCCGGAGGGCCTAATGAAGAACCTCGCGCTGGTTCTCCGTTCCGATTCTTAATCTTGATAGCACGCAGCCCGGAGGACGGAATCGACCCGGATAACGGGCGAAGACCGCTTAAATAGGTTCGACGCCGCCTAGACGGTGGAGTCATCGGGGGATCGACCCTGGCCGATAGCTGGAGCGTCGTCTCGTATCTGAGCGCCGTGAGCGCGCTGTTCCTTTCCGGTCTCATCGTCATCGCGATCGCTCGCCAAAAGACGCTCCGCGTGTTTCAGAAGAACGTGTTGCTCTTCTCGACGTTCCTGCTCATCTGCGCGGTCATCTCGAACGTCCTCATCAGCATCTACATCACAGAACCGAGCCAGGCGGGCAACCAGACCGCCCTCGAAGAGGGTATCGTCCTGACGAAACGCGTTCAGGCGACCTTCGACTATCTGTTCGGCATCTCAATCGGCGCGTTCATCGTTGTCGCGACGACGCCGGGCATCAACTCCCGACGCGACTTCCTGCGCTACATAACCGACGAATTCCCGAATTCCTACGTGTTCTATGTGTTCATCATGGCCATCACGATCATCACGATCCTCGTTTCTCCCGTTACCGTCATCTCGACGCGCCCGACCGTCATCTCGTTCGAACCGTACTTCCTGTTCATCAACGGCCTCGCGGTCGCGACCCTGATTCTGTACGCCCCGTATCGATTCATCATGCATATGCGCCGCACAAACCCCGGTCGTGAGGTGCGACGCGACACATACTTGATCATCCTCGGGATCAGTGGGTTCGCCATCGGCGAGCTCTTGTTTGAAATCCTGCTGCCGAGCTACTTTGGGATCGACCTGCGAGCTCCCGGGTTCATCGTCGAGATGGCGCTCGTCGGCCTCATCGCCTACGGCATCCGCGAGAAGTCGTTTCTGCAGGACCTCATGGTCCCGGAGGCCGAAGCCCACTTGGCCTCGGAGCCGTCGTTCGCCCTCGACCGTGGGTACACGTACGCCATTCTCGAGCGAGACGCGAATCGCGCCTTCGAGATCTTCAAGGACCTCGTGACGCACGGCGCCCAAGGACTGTGCATCACGCGGCGCTCTCCCAAGGCGGTGATGAGCGCGTACGGTCTCGAGCGGACGCCGATCCTCTGGCTCAGCCGCGTCGCGACCGACAAGAATGCGGTGCGTCCGTCGCCGCCGGAACGGGTCGCAATGGCGGTCGAACATTTCATCGAGGTGAGCGAGAACTCGGTGGTCTTGCTCGATGGCTTCGAGTACCTCGTAGCCCACAACGATTTCGGCTCGATCCTCGCACTCCTCCACGATCTCAACGAGTCGATTGCGATGCGCGATGCGATCCTCCTCGCCCCATTCGACCCAACCGCATTCGTCGAGCGGGAGATCGCACTCATTCGCCGTGAAGTCCGTCTCCTTGGGCCGATGGCGGGCGACATCGGGGAAATGGCGAAGCTCTCTCCGTAGCCCGCACGCGAACACTTTTATGCCGCCGTCCGTGTGGAACCAATCGATGGACGATCCCGAGCTGGAGGCGATCCGGGCGAAGAAGCGGCAAGAATTGTTAGCGGGTTCCCTCGAACGGAACGCCGCAACGGATTCTGTGGCCGGTCCGATCCTACTCACCGATGCCACGTTCGACGGAGAGGTCCGCAAGCATCCCGTTCTGCTCGTTGACTTCTGGGCGGCCTGGTGCGGCCCGTGCCATGCGGTCGCTCGCGTCCTTGACCGAGTCGCCAAAGAGCGCATCGGGTCCATGCGCTTGGCCAAATTGAATATCGATGAGAACCCGCGAACGACGCAACGCTTCGGGGTCATGTCGATCCCGACGATGCTTCTCTTCAAAGACGGGAAACTCGTGGACGGCGTCGTCGGTGCGGTCCCAAAGCCGGAGATCGAGGCTGTCCTCGACCGGTGGGCGTAATCACGTCGCCAGGGGTCCCGTCGGCCTCGGCTTCACTTCCTTGAGGTGAGGCCGCACATTCTGGACGATCGTACGAAAGGCTTTCGCCGCCTCAGAATCCGGGTGCTCGATGACGAACGGCCGGCCGGCGTCGCCGCCCACCACGATGCGAGGATCGAGGGGAATCCGGCCGAGGAACGGCAACCCGAGTTCCTGAGCCGCCGCTTCGCCGCCCCCCAGCTTGAAGATCGCGGTCTCCTTGCCGCAGTGCGGGCAGACGAATCCTGACATGTTCTCAATCACTCCAAGGATGTCCATCTTCACCGCCTTTGCGAACGCGATCGACTTGCGGACGTCGAGGAGGCTGACTTCCTGCGGCGTCGTCACGACGACCGCCCCGTCGGCATCCGGGATCTCTTGAGCGACGCTCAGCGGCTCGTCACTCGTCCCCGGCGGCAGATCGATGACGAGGTAGTCGAGATCCCCCCACTCGACGTCGGAGAGCATCTGCTTCAACGCCTTGATCTTCAACGGTCCGCGCCAAACGACAGCCGTGTCCCGGTCGATCAGTTGCGCCATCGAAATCACGCGGACGTTCGACGGGCCGATCGTCGGCTCGAGGCCGGTGTCCGTCGCCTTTACCTGGGCGTCCTCGACGCCCATGAGTTTCGCAATGTCCGGTCCCGTGACGTCGGCGTCCACGAGGCCAACAGCCCCGCCTTCGGCAAGGACGCAAGCGAGGTTGGCGGCAACGGTCGACTTGCCGACACCGCCCTTCCCCGACATCACGACGATCTTGTGCTTGATGCGGGACATGCGCTGCGCCATCTTCATGCGCTCCCGCATCGCCGCCAGGATGTGTGGGGGGATTTGTGCGGTCTCGAGCTCTTCCGCCACGAACGTACCTCAGACGAATCGAGTCAGTTTCGCGCGGCTATTAAACGTTGTGGACCTTACGCGCCGACGACCTTCGTCATCAGGTTTGCAAGGGCCTTGACCTCGCCGATGAAGACCGCGGCGGACGGACT
>DATEGJ010000030.1:0-5939 GCA_035280105.1 Thermoplasmata archaeon | reverse complement strand
CAGGTACTCCCGTGGGCTCGCGCGCTCGGAAAGAATTGTGTACGCGAGGAGCATCGTGAAGAGCGCCTCTGTATTCGATAGAAAGACGGAGTTCGACGCGGTCGTCCTTTGAAGTCCGTACAGATACAGGATCGGCGCCATGACGGACCCCGCGAGGGACGACAAGAGTAGGAGCTTCAAATCCGGCCACGCAATGCGCACGCGACGGAGCGTCGGAGAAAGCGCCAGTCCCGGGATCAGTTGGATAAGGAACCCGATGACCAGCGGATGAACGTCGATCAACACGATCTTCGAGAGGCTCGGCCAAATGCCGAAGAGGATCGCGGCGAGGATCACCGCAAGGTATCCGCGCGTCCGCTCGCGAAGAACGCGAACCACCGCGGCGACAAGGCTACAAACAGCTTAGAGATTCCTCAGGTCGGAAGGCTTAAGGCCGCAACGAACGTTTTGTTTGCAACCGGATCCTCTGGGGGTGCGAGGAACACCTTGGTCGACGCGATGCGCATCATTCGAGACGACGGCTCAATCGAGCCTCGACTCGACCCGAAGCTCTCGCCCGACGAGGTCCTCCGGATGTATCGATGGATGATGCTGCAGCGGATCCTTGACACGCGCATGCTCGCGTTGCAGCGCCAAGGCCGGATCGGATTCTATGGACCGTCGCTCGGCCAAGAAGCCGCGATTGTCGGTGCCGCGATGGCGATGGGCCCTGACGACTGGATCGTGCCGCAGTACCGTGAGCCCGGTGCGGCGCTCGTGCGCGGGATGCCGCTGAAGGAACTCATTTGCCAGCTCATCGGGAACGCCGAAGACCCGATCCATGGGCGGCAGATGCCGTGCCATTACGCCTACCGAAAAGGCAACTACGTTTCCATCTCGTCACCGGTCGGGACGCAGCTCCCGCACGCCGTCGGGATCGGATGGGCGATGAAGCTTCGTGGGGCGAAGGCGGCGGTCCTTGTGTTCTTCGGAGACGGCGGGACGAGCACCGGTGACTTCCACGTCGCGATGAACTTCGCGGGCGTGTTCCGCACCCCGACGGTCTTCCTGCTCAACAACAACCAATGGGCCATCTCCCTTCCCGTCGCGAAACAGACCGCGGCGACGACCCTCGCCGACAAAGCAATCGCATACGGCTTCGACGGCGTCCGAGTCGACGGGATGGACGCCCTGGCGGTGTATCGCGCCACGCGGGACGCGGCGACGACCGCGCACCAAGGCGGCGGCCCGACGCTGGTCGAAGCGGTGACGTACCGACTAGGCCCGCATTCCTCGAGCGACGATCCGTCCCGCTACCGCGACGAAACGGAGGTCGCGATCTGGCGGGCCCGCGATCCGATTGCCCGGTTCCGGCGATACTTGGAGCATGCGCGTCTCTGGGACGAGACACGAGAGGCCGCCCTCGAGCAGGAGATTGGGGACGAGATCACCCGGGCCGTCCAAGAGGCGGAACGAGCCCCGCCCCCTTCCGTCGACACGCTGTTCTCAGACGTCTTCGCGGTGACGTCGGCCCAGCTGGCGGCACAGCGCGATTCTCTGACCATCCTCCCGCGGAGGTGATGGCGCGCCGAAGAAAGGTCCTGCGGCACCCGCTGCCACGCCCTCGTCGAGTTCCGGGATGGAGCGGGCCCACGAACTTTTCAAACAGGGACGGGGCAAAGAGGCCCTTGCGATCCTCGGTCCGATGCTGTCCCGCAAGGGCGAGGTGGATGCGGATGCGTGCGCGCTCGCCGCCGCGTGCCTGGGAAGCGAAGGCGACTACCTCGAGGCCGCGCGGATCGATCGGTTGATGTGCGATGCCCAACCGAACAATCCGCAAGGATGGAACAGCCTCGGGTACGACTTGCTCAACGCGGGCGACATCGAGGGGGCCATGGAGGCATTCCACCGGGCGATCAAGTTGGAGCCCTCGCGGGCCAGCGCCCACTACAATCTCGCGCGGATCGCCGCTCGAATGGGCGACAAGTCCAAAGCTATCGAGCACTTCGCGAAGGCCGTGGAATTGCAGCCGGACTACCGGGACCGTCTCGCCGAAGATCCGGATCTCCGTCCGCTGAAGGACGACCCGGAGATGCTCGAGCGCCTCCCGGGAGGGCCATCGACGGAAGACCCGTACGCCGAATACTACGCGACGAGGTCGTGACATGCCCGCGATGACGATGGTACAAGCGATCAACAACGCGCTCCGTGAGGAGATGCGCCGCGACGACCGCGTTGTGGTCCTCGGAGAAGACGTCGGCCGCAACGGGGGCGTGTTCCGATGCACGGAGGGCCTCATCGACGAATTCCCAGAACGCGTGTTCGACACGCCGCTCGCCGAGGGAGGGATCATCGGCGCGTCGATCGGGATGGCCCTCTACGGGCTTCGCCCGGTGCCGGAAATCCAGTTCATGGACTTCATCTATCCAGGGTTCGACCAGATCGTCTCGGAGGCGGCGAAGATGCGGTATCGCTCGGGGGGGCAGTTTACCGTGCCGATGACGATCCGAACGCCCTTCGGCGGCGGGATCCGCGGCGGCCACTACCACTCACAGTCGGCCGAGGCGTACTTCTGCCACACGCCCGGCCTGAAGGTCGTAGTTCCGTCGACCCCGAAAGAGGCGAAGGGGCTTCTCACGTCCTCGATCCGCGACCCGGATCCCGTCCTCTTCCTCGAACCGAAGAAACTGTATCGGTCGACCCGGGAGGAAGTGCCCGAGGGCGAACTCACGGTGCCGCTGGGCCAGGCGGCGGTGCGACGCGCCGGGAAAGACGTCACCCTCATCGCGTACGGATATATGGCCCAGGTCTGCCTCGACGCCGCTGCGAAGGCAGCGGAGAAAGGCGTGGAAGCGGAGGTCATTGACCTCCGGACGCTCGTGCCGCTCGATGAGGCGACGATCCTGGCGAGCGTCAAGAAGACCGGCCGTGCCGTCGTGGTCTACGAAGCTCCGAGGACCGGTGGATATGGTGGGGAGATCAGTGCGATCCTCGCCGAAAAAGCGATCGAATACCTCCGCGGTCCGATCGTCCGGGTGACGGGATTCGACACGCCTTTCCCGTACACCCTCGAGGACGTCTACATGCCGAACGCGGACCGCGTCCTTGCCGGCATCGACAAGGTCATGGCATTCTGAACCGACGTCACATGCTGCGGGCGGCACGGCGGAACGCGCGCGAGACGCTGAGCAGGTAGACGAAGATCGCTCCGACGATCACAAGCGTGAGGATGGAGTATAGGCTGACGCCGGCGCTGCCACGGGTGTCCTGGTAGACTCCGTAGCCAAGGTACACGAGGGTAACCAAGGCCGCAAGAAGCGCGAGCCCCCAAGCCCACGGGCGCATCGAAAGCAAGCCAATTCCCGCCACGCCCAAGACGATGCCGATGACGAAGTAGAGGAGCCCGTTCAAGAGCAAAGTCGTCCCTTTGATCGGCGAGCCGGGGAACAGGAACGCAAGGCCGACGAAGAAGCTCGCGATCCCGATGAGGATCAAGATGACAGCCGCAAGCATCACGAGCCCACCGAGTATCGAAATCCCGACCGGACGATTCATGGTTCCACCTCGAATTCAGAGAAAGGAGGAGCAGGACGGGAACGTTCCAGCGCGGAGCGCCGTGCACAAATCACGCCCACCGGTCTGTGCCACTCCTCCACGACCCTACTCCTCCCCGGGTATGCATTGGCCTATGGCCATAAAAACGCTTCTTTCGAGCCGTGGGAAAGTTTCCACGCGTGACGCCTGGCTACTCAACGCGCCGACCTAGCTGTGCGGGAATTCCGCCCAAACCTGAGGAGACCGGAGGGCCGATTGCGCACCACGTCAGACCAGGACGGCGAGGAAACACAAATCCGGTTTCGGCCACGGCGGCTATTTCCGAGAACCTGAGAACGTGTGCGAAACGTTATTAGAAATGACATGTGCTTTCGCCCCAGTTACTATGGCGAGGGAATTCAAGCTCCCCGACATCGGGGAGGGCGTCCACGAAGGCGAGGTCGTGAAGTGGTTCGTCAAACCCGGGGACGCGGTCAAAGAGAACGATCCGGTTGTCGAAGTGATGACGGACAAGGTGACGGTCCAGATCCCGTCCCCGGTCACCGGAAAAATCCTCGAGCTCCGTGCAAAGGAGGGCGAGGTCGTAAAAGTGGGCTCGACGCTTGTCGTATTCGGCGAAGCCGGGGAAACGGCGTCCACCCCAAAGACCTCGGCGCCCGCACTCGCATCGGCTCCTTCGCCGTCGACTCGACCGGGGACCACACAGCCGGCTCCTCCTGGCGGGGACGTCCTCGCGGCACCTGCGGTTCGCCGGCTCGCGAAGGAACTGGGTGTGGACCTTCGTACGATCCGAGGAAGCGGACCGCAAGGACGCGTGATCGAGGAAGATGTCCGACGATCGGGGAAGGCTCCCGCTAGTGCGGCCAAACCTGTAATGACACCCGCTGCCACGGCGCCTCCCGCACAGGCCGCACCCGTTGGCGCGATGGCGGGAGAGGAGCGAATCCCCATCCATGGCCTGCGGAAGCGCATCTTCGACAAGATGGCCAAGTCGAAGTCGACCGCGGCCCATTACACGTACGTCGAGGAGCTGGACATGTCCCAGCTCGTCCACTTGCGAGACCATCTCAAGGAAACGGCGCAACGACGAGGTCTCAAGCTAACGTATCTTCCATTCTTCGTCAAGGCAATCCTCGCTGCGCTCAAGGACTATCCGACTCTCAACGGTTCTGTCGACGAGGAGTTCCTCGAGCTCGTCGTGAAGCGGTATTACAACATCGGAATCGCGACCGCCACGGACGAAGGACTGACGGTGACCGTCGTCCATGACGCGGACAAGAAAGACCTCTGGGGCCTGGCGAGGGAGATCGAACGCCTCGCGGAGGTGGCCCGCGACAAGAAGCTCACCTTGCACGACGTCCAGGGATCGACCTTCACGATCACCTCGCTCGGCCGGGAAGGCGGGATGTTCGCGACCCCGATCATCAATTGGCCCGAGGTTGCGATCGTCGGGATCCACCGGATCGAGAAGCGGCCCGTCGTTCGGGCCGACCAGATCGTGATTCGCGAGATGATGTACATGTCGTGCTCCTTCGACCACCGCGTGATCGACGGACACGTTGGCGCGGCGTTTGTGCAGGCCGTTCGGAACTACGTGGAGCATCCCGCGACGATTTTCGTCGATGCTCGCTAGGTCCGCCGACGCAAAGACATAAGCGACGGCGGTTCCTTCGGTCCGACCGTGGCGCGCCAAGTCGATGTCGTCGTCATTGGCGCCGGGCCAGGCGGGTATCCCGCCGCCATCCGCGCCGCGCAACTCGGGAAACGCGTCCTTCTGGTCGAGAGAGACCGGCTGGGCGGGGAATGCCTCAACTATGGCTGTATCCCGAGCAAGGCGCTGATTCACACTGCAAGCCTCGTCCGCTCGATCGAACGCGCTGCGGAACGCGGGGTCGAGACAGGACCGATCAAGGTCAACATGGCGAAGTTGCAGGAGTGGAAGGGGTCCGTCGTCCAGCGCCTTACGAACGGGGTGGGGCAGCTCTGCAAAGGCAACAGAGTCGACGTCCTCATGGGACATGCGATGTTCAAGGGACCCGACCGCCTCGAGGTGCGGACGCCGCAGGGAACCGAGGAGATCGCTTTCGTTGACGCAATCGTCGCGACAGGCGGTCGGCCGTCGGACCTTCCCGCGTTCAAGTTCGACGGCAAGAAGGTCATCAGCACGAAGGAAGCGCTCGAGCTGTCTCGGGTGCCGCAGAACCTCGCGATCATCGGCGGCGGAGTCTCGGGCCTAGAGATTGGAACCTTCTACGCGAAGCTCGGGGCGCGCGTCGTCGTCATCGAGATCTTGGAGCAGATCCTTCCGGGGACCGACCCGGAAGCGGTGGGGATCGTCGCGCGCGGTTTGCAGAAGCTCGGTATGGAGGTCCACACGAAGTCGCAAGCCCGCGGATGGCGGGACG
>DATEGJ010000029.1:0-14778 GCA_035280105.1 Thermoplasmata archaeon | reverse complement strand
CCTGGAAGGCGTCATAGAACTCCGGGCGGCAGTCGACGTATCCGGAGTAGTCGATCGCATTCGCCGCGATGACGATGGCGTTCGCCTCCGTAGCTTCGGCGAGGGAGAGTGCGTACGCAAGCAGGACCGTATTGCGCGCGGGCACATACGTCGATGGGATGTCCTTGCCAATTTCCTCGAGCAAGCGTCCTCGGGGAACCGGGATTCGTCTGTCCGTCAGCGCGGAACCGCCGATACCGGTCAGGTCCATCGTGACGATCCGATGATCGGCAACGCGGAAGTGTTTCGCGAGCTGCCTCGATGCCTCGATTTCCTTCCGGTGCCGCTGCCCATAATCGACCGTGAGGGCGATTATCTCGAATCTGTCCACGCGCGTCATTGCGAGGGCAGTGGCGGAGTCCATCCCGCCAGACAGGAGGACGACCGCGGTTTGGGACATCAACGAGGGAAGGCGCCCGCGACGGAAAAAGCAGTGGCCGGGGCGAACAGCTTCACCGGTCTTGCCGTTATGGTTAAATAACCATAACAATGATGACGATGCATGCACATTGGCTGCGGTGTCTACGAGCTGATGGTCCGCAACCGGCCCTATCTCTACTTTTGGCACTACGAACCCGGCGATGGAAGACGCGTTCAGATCAAGGATTACATCGGGCCCGCCAAGGCCAGCCGATCACGCAACGAGGCGGTCCGACGATGCGAAGCGTACTACCGCCGCGTGGCCATCGAACTTGATCGTGTCTGCACCGAAACGCTCGCGGCACTAGCGGCACGAGCCTAGGCTCGCCGCGTGGGACGGCCGGAGCGAATTCAAGCCCGAATTTCATCGAACACATAGTCGTTCCAGCTACGTGTCCCGACGACGATCTCGAACTCCTGGGGGGTCAGAATCGGTTGCTTGTACCGCAGGACGTCCTCGATCGCGATCCGCGGGCAGGCGGTATTTACCCACGCGTCCACACGATATCCCTCCAGGTGTTCCGGCGACACGAGGTCCATCAGGAAAATACTCGCGCGGCGATCGTGCTTCTCTGCGAGCGCCTTCAACTCCTCGGCGAGTTCCATCCGGATCTGACCGAGCTTTCGCGACACGATGATACCGAACACTCCCGCGTCCCTCGCCCGAGCGATCGCTGCATGACGTTGTCGCAGAATGCGGTCCTTGACTTCCGCTAGATCTCGCGCGGTCCCGCGCTCCGGGTCGGCGATGATCACCGGTTTGTCCGGAACCAGGATCGCGACGCCGAGCGGATGGAAGTCGCCGGTGCCAACGTAAAGGTATCCGTCGACGTCCTTCTCGATGATGGTTGCGGTGTGGTAATCGCACCCGAGGAGTTGGCCTGCGTACGCGACCCGTCGGTCCGGTTCGCCGACCTTCACCTGGTGACCGCGCTTCTCAAGATACTCCTGAACGTCTGGAAGCCAACCGCGGAACTGCGTCGTCGTCAGGAGTCCGATGCGCTTCGGGAGCAACGGCTCCGCGGCGTCGAGAAACGCCATCGATGTCAAGCGTGTCCCAGGGAGGTCGTAGAAAAACACGTTGCGGTAACGCAGGTGAGGCATCGGCGCATGACCCAAGTGGACCGTCAGGTCGACCGGCATCTCCGCGATGTCGCACGCCCCGAAGGAAGGGTCCGCAGAGACGAGGCACGTCACGCCCGCCTTCTCCTCGATTTCACTCGCTAGTTCGATTGCTTTCGTTCGAAGCCCGACGGGGAACTGGAGTCCGACCGTCTTCACATTGCGGCCCAGGATTACTTCTAAGAGCCGGTCCGTGTCGCCCATTGTACGCCGTCGAGAGTCGGCGTGCGGGAAAAAGCTGTCCCCTACGTCGTTCGATGTTCCCGACGGCCCCACGCGATGACGGCCAACAGGGCGGCCGGGACGAACAGGGCCGCGAGGATGAGCGCAGGGACCGGCGAAGCGGAGACGACGCAGTCTCCGAAGCCCCAGGGGAGGGCATTCCAGCCTTCCGCCGGTGACCCGACGAAACCGCCACCGCCGCAGCCCCAGGTCGCGTCCAGGCGCGTCGCACTGAAGGGGAGGCTTCCTGTCACGGTCAAGTTCGCGGCAGCGTCCGAACTCTGCCGCAAGACGTGATAGGTTCGCGTGGGCCCTTGACCTTCGCGCCCCGTGAGGTTAATGAGGGGTCCGACTCGGAACGGATCCGATCCATACCCAATCGTATGCACCGCGAAGCGAACCATCCCGCTCCCCGTCCCGGAGAGGTTGAGCAGCGTCCCGTACACCGTCTGGACCGGCCCCACGACCGTGATCGATCCCGTCGTCGTCCCGGTCATCGGGATTCCCGGATGGGGGACCCAGAGGATCCACGTGACGCCACCTGGGGCCGAAACGCTCACTTCGTACCCCGCGTCCACCGACCACGCGAGAGACCAGTACGTGGCGAGGGCGCCGGCGGCAAAGAGGAGGGCCGACGTCACCGCGATCGGGAGGCTCCTCGGTATCTGCACCATGGACACCGACCGAGGGGTTTCCGCCTCGATGAACCCTTCGGAAACGTTCGGTCTCAGCGTTTCTTTGGATGCTCGATTTCGATCCGCCACGGAGTAGGCAGCTTCACGCCGCCTTTCCGCAGCGCTTCCTTCGCGTCGTCGACGTGGTCTGCCGTCGTCGAGATCGTGAAAATCTTCGTGCCCGGCTTCACGCGCGCCGCTGTCCCGACCGGCGCACCGAACGCGGCGCGCATCCCTTCCGAGATCCGGTCCGCCCCCGCCCCCGTCGCGATCTTGTTTTCCCGGAGGACGTTGTGCGGGTAGAGCCGCAGCTTGAGGTGGTACGCGTTCCCCGCCTTCTTCGCGATATACCGGTTCGCCGAGATCCGTGCGGCCTCGAGGGCGATGTGTCGGATCTGGCACTGCTCCGCCGCGACGAGATGGATCTTGACGGGGAAGTCCGTGCGCAGGTCGCCGATGTCGAACTGACTGATCCGGATGCCTGGCACCCCGCCCATGTACCGCTTCTGGGCGTACGCCTGCCCGCGGATTTCTCGATACATGCTGCCGGGTTTTCGCGTCATCGGACTCCGGAAGCGCTCGAAAGAGTCCTCGCTATTTAATCCTTCTCGGCTCGCGCGTCGAACCAAGAAAGGGTTAAGAATGGCGGCACGCGTCGCCCGATGACCGATGCAACTGGTGAAGCTTGGCGGGAGCGTCGTGACGGATAAGGCCCGCCTTCGAACGCCCCGCCGCGCGACGATCCAGCGGCTCGCGCGGGAGCTCGTCGAATCCCGTCAACCGCTCCTCATCGTGCACGGCGCGGGCTCGTACGGGCACATCCGCGCGAGGAAGTACCGACTCGATGCAGGCGGTTCGAGTCCGGCCAAACGCAGGGCGGCGGCTCGTGTCCAAGCCGACGTCAGGGAACTGGACGGTCTCGTCGTTGAAGCGCTCCTCGACGCCGGCCTAGATGTCATCCCGATTCCTCCGTCGACGGTCCTCATCCTCGACGACGGCCGCGTCGCGTCGATCGATCTGTCGCCGTTCCTCGAGTTCACTTCGATGGGCTTCGTGCCCGTGACGTTCGGTGACGTCGTGCGGGATGCGAAACGCGGATTCTCTGTCTGCTCCGGGGACCTCATGATGCTCGAACTCGCCCGCGCGTTCCGGCCCGATCGCGCTGTCTTCGTCGCCGACGTGGACGGCCTCTTCACCGCCGACCCGAAGCGCCACCGCGACGCACGCCTCCTCGACATCGTCCGACCCGACGACCTCGCGAAGATCGAATTCTCCCCGGCGACGCGGACCGACGTCACCGGGAGCATCGAAGGCAAGATGGGTCGCATGTTCGAAATCGCGGATCACGTCGGCGAGTGCGTCATCGTCAACGGTAACGTAAAGAACCGCGTCCGGGATGTCTTGCGAGGCCGACGGGCCGTCGGCACCCGCGTGACACGAGGTCCTTGACCATGGCGGAGCCGTCGAAGACGGAGCAGCGGAAGGCGGAACACGTCAACATCATCCTCCAAGAGAACGTCTCCGCGGAGTACAATTACTGGAGCGACATCCGACTGGTCCACTGCGCCCTCCCGGAGATCGACCTTGACGACATCGACATCTCCGTGAAGTTCCTCGGCAAGAAGCTCGCTGCCCCCTTGGTGATCTCTTCGATGACGGGCGGCTTCGGGATGGGGAAGGAGATCAACGCGAACCTCGCGAAGGCCGCCGCCGAGGTCGGCGTCGCGATGGGGGTTGGCTCTCAACGTGCGGCGTTGGAGAAGCCCGACCTCGAGCCGACGTACGCCGTCGTGAGGAACTTCGACATCCCGCTCGTCCTCGCGAACCTCGGAGCGCCGCAGCTCGTGCCGCAGGCCGGGAAGCGGGCCTACGGGATTACGGACGCGAAGAAGGCAATCGCGATGATCGACGCGGACGCCTTGATCATCCACCTGAACTTCCTCCAGGAGGTCGTGCAGCCGGAAGGCGACCGCCGGGCGAAAGGGTGCCTCGCCGCGATTACCGCTCTCGCCTCGCACTTCCCCGTCATGGCGAAGGAGACCGGCGCCGGCATCTCGCGGGAGACGGCCCGCCAGCTCAAAGGGGCCGGCGTGAAGGCGATTGACGTCGGTGGCCTTGGCGGCACCTCGTTCTCCGCCGTCGAACACTACCGCGCGCGAAAGGAGGCGGCCGGCCTCAAGGAGCGCCTCGGGGCCACGTTCTGGAACTGGGGCATCCCGACGCCAGCGTCGATCCTCGTCGCGGACGTCGGGCTGCCACTCGTCGCGACCGGTGGCGTGCGGAGCGGCCTCGACGTGGCGAAAGGGATCGCCCTCGGTGCGACGATGGCAGGGATGGCGAAGCCGATGCTGGAAGCGGCGAAGGTCTCCTCGGACGCCGTGGTGCACGAGCTCCGCGCCGTGATCGACGAGCTGAAGGCGGCGATGTTCCTGACCGGTTCGAGGTCGATCAAAGAACTGCAAGACCGACCCGTCATCGTGAGCCCGCCAACGGCGAGCTGGCTCGAGGCGGACGGGGCGTGACTCGCTGGCCGACGTCGTGACGTCGAGCGGCGAGGGGCGCCTCGAAACCCTCCTGAAACCGTACCGCGACACGTCGAACGCCGCCATCCTAGCGATCTGGGACGAATTCGCCGCGGCGCATCCGGCCGGTCCGTTTCCGTCGAGCCGGACGATGCGCCAGAACGCGCGACTCTTCAAGGCCGGCAAGAGGTACCGGTACGCGCTGGCCCTCGCGGGCTTTCGCCTCCTGATGGGCGAGTCTCCCTCCCCGGGACTCGAGCGCGCGGCGACCTGGCTCGAATGGTACCACCTGTACACGCTCTTCCTCGACGACATCATGGACGAGGACGCCCGACGGCGCACGTTGCCGAGTGCTTGGGCCGCGAACGCGACCCTGTACCGCCGGCCCGACGCGAATCGTCCGTCCGTCGTGTTCCGAACGCGACGCCTCCGGTACGGGGCGTCCCAAGCGATCCTCGATGCGCTCCGGATCCGCTCCCTCGCCGAGTGGGCGGTCGAAGGAGCCGCCGACCTCAACGCCGCCGTACGGCTCGATCTGCTCTCCGAGCTTACGCGCGTCGACCTTGTGCTGAGCGACGGCCAGGGGTCCGACATCGATTTCGAAGGAGTGAACCGCATTCCCGAGGCGGAGTACGTCAAGATGAGCGAGGCGAAGACGGCTCGTCTGTACGTCGGTGCCGCGGCGACGGCAGCGATCGCATCTCGCGCTTCGACCGAGGACCGGGCGGCGCTGGAGGCCTTCGCGAAACACTTCGCGATCGCGTTCCAGGATCGGGACGACCTCCTCGGATCCGGCGTCGTGGCGTCACGCATCGGCGGCTCGGCCGAAGGGGACATCCGACAAGGGAAGCGGACGCGCCTCTATGTCCTCGCATTGGAACGGCTCTCCGGGGCCGAGCGCGCCTCGTTCGTCCGCGCGTACGGACGAGGCCCTCGGACGACGAAGAAAGATGTCGCCCTGGTTCGGGATCGCCTTCGCGTCCGCGTCCTCCCCGAAATCGAGAGCCGCATCTCCTTCCACCTGACGGAAGCGAAGCGGGCCCTCGATCGACTGCCGACGAAGGATCCGGACGCCCGCGCTCTACTCGATGCGTTGGTTGAGGCCCAGCGGAGCCGGTTGCGCTAGTCTTCGAGGCCGTGAGCCGTGATGCGGAAGGCGGCGCGCGTGCCTTCCGCCCGGTGGCGGTGTTTGTCGAGGACCGCCGTCCGGGTGCCGAGCCCGGTTCGCTCGAAGCGGACGATCGCCTTGGCGTTATGACTCAACATGTGACCTCCGAGCGGCATGTATGCGCCGGTGTCGATGTCAGTGTAAACTTGGGATGTGACCACGACCGGGATGTCGCGCTCGCGCGACACGCGGAGCAGTTTCGCGATCTGCCGCGTGAGACCGTACCGCTCGTCGCGCCGCGTCTCGTCGCGCATTGTCAGGCGGTAGTGCATCGTGATGCTATCGATGACAATCAGGCCGACTGCTGGACTGCCTTCGGTCATCTTGACGGCCTTGTCAATGAGCTTCTCTTGTTCCTCGAAGCTGTACGGTTCGGAAAACAAGATGTTCTTCGCGACGACGTCGTAGTCGTCGCCTGTGATCTGTTCGAGGCGCTCGAGCGATACGCCCTCCGTATCGATGTAGATCACTTTGTGTCCCGCGCGGACGACGTTTCGGGCGAGTTGCAAACAGAAATTCGTCTTGCCGCTGCCCGCCTCGCCGTGGAGCAACGTGATGCATCCCGCCTCCACGCCTCCTCCCAGGAGGTCGTCCAGGGCGCGGCAGCCCAGGGCCACCTTCATTTGCTCGGACAAAGTCGTGGCCGCCTTTAAGCCTTCGAAGTCTCCACCGGGAGGCGGGACAAGAACGCGCCGTCGCGAGTCCAGACGACGACGGCCCGGGTCGCCTTCGGGTTCGGCGGCGGATTGACGGGGCGGCCTTCCCCGCTCTCTGGATGGATCGCCACGGGTTCGCCGGACGGCAACCAGTCGATCCGCGCCTCGAATCGTTCCGCATCGATGCGTCGCGCGGCTCGCACTTCCCGGGGCTTGAACCGACGCTCTTCGCCGGAGACGAGATTGCGCAAGACGACGAACGGCCGCACGGCGACGACCTCCGCGGTCGAGGTCTTGTGCCGAACCACATCGCCGACGTGGAACGGGCCGAGACGGACCAGCGAGGTGACGCGGTAGATCTCCTTCCCTTCTCGTTGTCCGAAGAGCTTTGGGGACGCGGAGACAGTCCCGCCGAAGGAGGCGGCGAGTTCTTGGGACAACGTCTTCCCGAGGGCGTTCGTGCTCAGATAGAAGTCAAGACCCCCGTGGACCTCCTCGATTCGCGAGACGAACGTCTTCGGCGTATCGTCTCGGTCGATGCGCGCGGCGACGAAGGTCCGAACCGCCCGGAGCTCGGGCGGCGTCAGCTCGCGGCCGTCCCCGCGGACCTGGAGGATGCCTTCGTAGTAGCGGCTCCGCTGCTTCTGGCACGTTTCGCAGAGGGACGGCTTGATGCGAAGGCGGATGTGGAAGTCCTGGACGGACTCGAGGCCCTGGTAGCGGCCGAGGGCCTTGACGGTCAGGGCGAGGTTGTTCGCGTCCTCCTCCCGCGCGACATGCGTGAAGGTCACGCGCTCGAACGGCGGGGACGGCGGGATTGTCTCGCGCAGGAGACGCGGGATTGCCAGTTCCCGGTCCATTTTCGACCAGCCGGACTTGAACTGGAACGAACCGCACGAGGTGCATCGAAGGACGTCGAAGACCTCCGGTGCCTTGACGACCGCGTGCTTTTTCCCAAAGCACTTCGCACAGAGGCTTTCGTACGTCGGACCTTCGGCCCCGCATTCGACGCAGAACATCGCAGCACCGATTCGAACGGCGCGGCGCTACTTAAGAACTGGCGTGACGCGCGCGGTCTCGATAGTCACGGGGAAGCCAATAAGTATCCGGGCGACGTCCGCACGACCTCATGGTGAAGGATCGCTCCTGGTGGCGCTTGCGGCAGATCCGCCACCGGGACGCGGTCGTCCTCGCCGTCCTTTCGGCGTCGTTCCTCCTCGCGGGGGAACTCATCAACAACGACATTCGCCGAGCGTACACGCGATACATCGAGCCGTACGCTACGGACCCGCCCCGTTTCGTCCTGAATGTCGCCTTGACGATCCTCGGCTTCACGACGTACTTTGGCGGCATCTTCGTCCTCCTCGGCGGGCTTCACTTCTCGTGGGGACGGGTCGCGCGAGGGCGATTTCTGACCGGCCTCGGCGTCGGCGTGAGCTTGCTCGGGCTCGTCAGCCGGCTCGCCCAGGCGACCCTCGATGTCGGCACGCCGGTCTCCGCGTTCGCGCAGCTCACCGCGACGGTCACCGGGTTCGGAATTCTCCTCGGAGTTGCGAGCCACTCGCTCATGGGCAAGTACGCCTTGATGCTGAAGAAGCACGCGAAGCGCGTATGGCGTCGGTGGCGGAAGACGCGGAAGCCAGACCGGCGTTCGTCGCGGTCGTGATCGCCTCACATCATGAGGACGAACTGCGCGTGCGGCACGCCGTCAATCCACAAGATCCCATCATCGGATACGAACCCCGCTCGGATCGCGGCGTCGATTGTTTCCTTCCCAACGAAATTTCCGATCGTGGCGAGCCGGAGATTCGAGACGAACGTCTCTTCGCTCACGGTGTCGCCCTCGTAGAACTTCCCGATCTCGATCTTGAACTTCCCTTCCCGAAAGGTCTTGCCCAAGAGGTCCGCATCCGCGGCGGCGACCAGCGTCTCCTTCCCCTGGTGGTAGACTTTCATCCGGATGGGCATCGGTGGGCGGCGCTACAACCGCTCGACGAGTTTATATTTGTTTTTCGCGGGGCTATAGATCTCGCCTTCCTGAGCCCATCGCTTCAGCCATGCGTCGACGCGTGCCGGAGGGATGCCGCGCTCCTGTGCGATGCGCACGATGTCCTCGTAGTCCGCGACGCCCTCGGGTCCCGCGAGCTCGTTGATGATGTCGCGGATCGAGATGATCTGCTCGCGCTGCGACTGGCTGATTCCCGTTTGGATGATGTCGATGTCGAAGCGGCCTTCCTCGCCCGCGACCTTGCCCATCCAGTATTCGACGATCCGGACAGCGCGCTCCGCATCATCTCCAGTGACGGTGTCGCTCAAGCGGAGTCGTGCCCCGGCTTCCGACAACCGGATAATCGCCTCAAGCTGACGAGGGGTGATCGGAACGCTTGACCCCGCGCCTTCTCCAGTCTTGCGAATGTCGAGGTATTTTTTCTCGATGATGGCGATTGCGTCGTCAGCCATCACGGGATAAATGCGCTTCGCATAGGCGACATACTTGCGGAGGAAGTCGGGAGAGAAATAGGGCAAATACGGTTCCTCCAACGCGCGGACTTCCGGTGTGCTCGCTCCCTCTTCCCGGCGTTTCGAAATTTCTCCTACCTGGTGTCCTCGTAGGATGTGCTCGGCCAGCTGCCGATCTTTCTCCGCCTCCGGCCGGTCAATCATGGAGAAGATGATGTCGAAACGGGATAACAAGGTGGGTGGCAGGTCGATCTGCTCCGAAATGTACTTGTGCTCGTCGAAACGGCCGAACTTCGGATTGGCCGCGGCAAGAACGGAGCAACGAGCCTGAAGAACCGCGGTGATTCCGGCCTTTGCAACACTAATCCGCTGCTGTTCCAACGCCTCATGAATGGCGGAACGGTCCTGCGGGTTCATCTTGTCCAGCTCATCCAAGCACGCGAGCCCTCGATCAGCCAGCACGAGCGCGCCCGCCTCGAGCGTCCAGCGCCCCTCGCCGAATTCATCGCGAGTGGCAACCGCCGTCAGACCGGCGCCAGAGGCGGCGCGGCCCGTGGCGTAGATTCCGCGGGGCGAAAGGCGACTCATGTAGGAGAGCAGTTCTGACTTCGCTGTGCCGGGATCTCCCACCAATAACACGTGAATGTCGCCCCGAATCCTCCGCCCATCAGGCATCGTTTTGGGAACTCCGCTGAAGAGCTGGAGAGCAAGCGCTTCCTTCTCCACAGGCAATCCGTAAATGGAAGGTGCGATGGAACTCACCATTAAGCGGAAGATGTCAGGGCTCGATCCCGCTTCCCTAATCAGGCGGGCATCCTCTTCGGTGACCTCGATCTCCTCAAACTCGACTTGCTCCTGCTCCATCGAGTTCGCGTCCATGAAAATATCAAAGAGCGTGGACTTGGCCCCCGGTCGCCCCTTTTGGACGCTTCGAAGGATTCCGCTAAAGATAACCCGTTGCCCTGGAGTAATTCGTCCCGTCAGGTCGTCTTCAACGTACAGGGTCAATCGCTGTGGCTCCTCACCGCCTCGCAACCCTTCGGGTGCTTCCTGGATTTCCAGTTTTTGCGTATCCAGGTACAGCGATCCTTCCGTCATCAGTTTGAACTTCGTTGCGCTCGCCGATCGCTTGCAACCTCCCTGTTCCTCATAGCACTCGAGCGGCTCCCGGAAGTTCTGTCCATCCTGGGATTCCTTGATGATCGTGCCACAGCGCAGACACTGGAACAAGGCGTCGGTGACTCGCGGACGGACCTCCGTAGACTTTCGGACGAGGCCTTCGACCGCGATAAATTGGCCCAGGTGCTTCGCGCGGAGATCGCGAATTGGGACCCGTCGGTCCCTCGGAAGGAACTTCACCCTCAGATGAATTTGCGCGAGTTCCTCTCCCGGCGGGACCAACCGCCGAATCGCCTCCTCGCCTGCCATGAGGACGTTCAGCGGGTGGCGCAGCAGATAGATCGCCATGTCCGTGTCGAAGCGATTAAGTTCGTCGAAGACGACCGGAAGGCTGCGTTCCTCCGGATACCGATCGGCAATCGCGATGATCTTCGAGAGGTAGCCCGATTCCTCGAAGAACTCCTCCCACTTCGCAATCAGCTCATCCTGTGGAAACTCGACGAGCACGTCCTTCCCCCGGCTCCGGAGCGGCGCAGCATCGGGAATGGTCATGTGGATTTGGGCCTCCTTTCCCGTGATGCTCCGTCCACGCGTGGGTATAGCTCCGGCCGTTTCCACTGGAATGTTGACATCGGGCGGCCGCGCGATCTCATTCGCATCGCGAGACGCCGCACGTACCGCATCGCACGCATCCTTCCGCGTGCACAAGGCGGGCTCCGCATTCCGAACACTCCGTCACCATAGGAGGCGATTCGTCACGGGTCGCTTCGCCGCGAGCGAGCGGGGGCCGGGCCACGATTCCACACCCATGGCTAACGTACGGTCACTCGGTTCAAAAAGGCCCGCCAGAGAGGTCGGCGAAAGTGTCGTCGAGGCGCGAAGGTTTTTGCAGGCCATCGTCAATGGGTCGGAGGATGAATGTTCCCGATGAACTCGAGGCACTCCAACGCTTCCATGGTCACCTCGGCGTCTACGTCACCCTCGGGTTGCGGATGGGCGCGATCGGCAAGCGGCGGTTCGGGCACTACAAGGGGCTCACCGCCACCGTGTGGTGCAGCCCGGAGCCGCCAATGCGATGCGTCCTGGATGGGATCCAATTCTCCAGCGGATGCACGATGGGAAAGGGGAACATCACGCAGAAACGGGCCGAAGAGCCTGCGGTGACCTTCGAGAAGGAAGGCCACCGGCTGCGGATCGGGCTGAGGCCCGGATGGCAGAAGAGGATCGACCGCGAGATGTCGAAGGAGAAAGAGGTGGAGCAGTCCGTATACTACTACACGATCTCCGAGGACACGGTCTTCGACATCCGGGAGAAGTGACGTCACCAGCCGGCGACCGTCCACGTGGCGTTCGTCCGCACGTGGACCCAGTAGCCTTGTCCGATCGCGAGCGCCATGGCGTCCGCCAGGCTGCGCAGGTGGTACGGTCCCGCGGGATCGAAGCCCATCACTGCATCCGCGCCGGTCGCGGTCCGTAGGTCGCCGACCGTGATTCCCGTCGCGAAGCCGGGGAGCGCGACGAGGTTCCAGCCGGCGCAAAGTCGGATTTGCGACGTTCGGGCGATGCGGCCCAAAGCGAGGACGAAATCGGAGGTGGTGCCGTTCACCCAGAAGCCCCGACCTGAAGGCAGTGAGAACGTGACCGCGTCGGAGGGAATCGCGGACGTCCATCCGATGCCACCCGAACACGCATCGTACGTCCATGCATCCGCCCATGCACGACCGGACGCCAATGCGCCGAACCGCGGATCCGTGAGATCGACGGGCATCCCGAGGAGGTTCAGTCCCGCGAGGAATAGGATGTGCGTCTTCCCGACGATGGCGGTCGAGATCGCGGAGTTGTTCGCCGCGTCCAGCGTCTCGATCCGATAGAAGTAATCGGGTGCATCGACGGCGCGGCCGACGTCCACGAACACGTAGCGCGCGCTGCCATTCGCAACAATCGGACCGCTGATGTCCGCGTACGTACCCCGCGGGGACGTCGACCGCCAAACGTGGTACTCCGTCGTCCCGCCGTACAAGCCCTCATCCCACGCGGGCAACCAGGTGATCGAAAGGTCGGTTGAGGCGTTCGCGAGGCGCAAGCCCTCGAGGGCCGCAGGCCCGGGTGGGACGGTGTCCGGGCCAATCGAGATGACGACGAAACACACGGAGCCGTACGGGCCCCAGTTTCCCGCCACGTCGAGCGCATGAATCCATCCACACGATACGCCGGGTGGCGCCGCGAGCCCGCCTTGCCACGAGACGTTCTCGGTTGCCGTGTCGAAGGTTCCGTCGACCGCGGTCATCGCCAAGCCGGTCCCCGTATCGCCCGGGGCCGGAGGGGCGGTCCGCAGGAACAGTTCGGCAGCGCCGATCGAGCTGCCTCCGGATGATCGATCGTCGGCCGTCGCCGTGAACGTGGCTAGCGCCCCGGCGCCCGGAGGCTTCGGGGCGACGCGGACGCTCCCGGCCCAGAGGACGGGACCGACATTGTCGCCGCCCACCCGGTTGATTGCGAAGGTGGCCGCGGTCTGGTTTTCCCCGGATAGCGATGGCGTCCCGTCGTCTTGGGCGACGATTGCCATACGATAGCGATTCCCGTTCGGCGTAGAACCGAGAGTCCACAGGTACGATCTGGCGGTCCCGGGGAGTGTCGCGAGCCCGCTCCAGGTCTGCCCGCCATCGGCACTCGCGCGCAACGTGAAATTCGCGAGGCCGATGCCGGTCCCGTATGCGTTCGCGGTCCAGTTCACCGCGATCGTCGACCCCGTGAAGGTCCCGCCGTTCGGCGAAGTGATCGCGACGTCCGGATGGTCTCGGTCGAGGGTGCTCGTCGCGGTCCCGACAAGCCATCGGAGTGCCGCGTCGAGGACGACGGCCCGGGTCGGGCTGTTCGGATTCAGGTTCGTCGTCGAGGTCGTGTCGAGCCCGGTGAGTTCGAAGGCGAAATACACCAGCCGGGACGGAGCCCCACCCCATGCACCGGTCCCCGCGGTCCCGTTCGCCGACGAGGAGACCCACCGCAGGCCCACGGGTCGATTGTTGGCACATCCCTGGACGAGGTTGCCGTCGGTCCACACGGTCGAAGAGGTGCCGCCCGCCGCATTCGTCGTAATCTGGTCATCCGCGCCGCCGTCGCGATGCGGGGTGTACGGCACGCCGCCCGTGTACGCGCCGCTGATCGGATCCGAGGCGACGCCGTTGGTGCCGGAGATCGTCACGGGATCGCACGAGAAGGTCGCCTTCAGGACGCCTCTGACCCACGCTTCGCTCTCCGGACTCGCGAACGGCGACGACGCGTTGCCGAGCGACCAGGCGGTGTCGTGCGATGACACGAGGAGTCGGCCACCGCCATCGAGGTAGCTCTTGACGAGGGCCCGCGCCGTCGTGTTGAAGGGTGGGTACTGCTCGAGACCGACCTGCCAGACGACCGCCCGGGCGGCTCGCAAGACGGAGAGGGGAGGCAGCCCGTCATCGGCGACACGCCAGACGGACCAGGTCCAGCCGGTCCCGTCCAACGCCGCCGCGTACGACGCCTCTCGCTCCGGAGGAAACGAGCTGCCGCCGACGACGAGGAGGATGTCTCCCATCGGCGCGGTGTGGAACGAGTAATCGGAACCGCTGTTCGCATCGAGCGTCGTGTTGCCGAGACGTCCGCCCGAGCTGGCATCGAAGTAATACAGCATGTCGGCGGCAAGCCCCGTCAGCGCGATTGCATGATCCACGCGCAACTCCGAGAGGTTGGCGGTTGAGGTGAGGGCGCTCGGACTCGTCCCATACCGGACCTCGGCGCTCGCCGGCTCGTCCGTCGTCCAGTGGACCGTGGCCGACCTCGACCCGATGTCCGTGACGCGGACATCATGGATCGTGGGCCCGCTCGCGAGGATCGTCGCGCGGGCGGTCGCCACATGGGCAGGGGACAGGTCTTGATACACGAACGAAATCGTGTCTCCGTCGCGCACCTGGAGGACCCCGTCCGGGGAGGCGGATCCAAATCGGGTCGCGATCGTCCCCCGCCACAGCCCATCGGATCCGGCGCTCGTCAGGACGACATCTTCGCCGGCCGGCTCGACGCTCGACATCGCATGCACGACGACGGACGTCGCATCGGAGTCTTCGACGGCGATGCGGACCGTGTCCGCCTCGGAGTACACGGGGCGATTCAGGGTCAAGCGGCCGTACGAACCATCGAGGGAGCCCGTCGCGACGAGCGCGAACGGCTGCGGTCCGACCGGGACGTTCGCGCCGATGATCCGAACGGACCAGTCGCCCACCATCGCGTTCTTCAGGATGACGGCTTCTTCGACGTTCGTCGTATCGAACGTCCCGCCGGCAAGGGACCTGCCTAGGGCGAAGGGCGCGAAATTGTTGCCGCGATAGACGGTCCCGTCCGGC
>DATEGJ010000028.1:0-3010 GCA_035280105.1 Thermoplasmata archaeon | reverse complement strand
CTTTCTCCAGGGAAGCGAGGAGCGCTTCCTCGGTCCGCGGCGTCACCGTCGCCCCGAGCCACACTAAGAATTCGATGTCCTGGTAATCGGCGACGGGTGCGAAACTCAACAGAATGGTCGCGGGTTTCAACCCTTGCGCCGCACACCGCCTACCGTACGCCCGAACAACCGTCGCCATCGGCTCTGCCTCGAACAAGACCTGCGTGGAAAAGAAATCGCAGCCCGCACGCGTCTTCTCGATGAGCCGATCGACCTCGTGATCCCTCTCCGGAATCGTAATGTTCCCTAGCGCGACATCCTTCCGGTCCCCGACGACCGAACGAAAGATCCGATTCGCTTCTAGCACCGACGGCCCAGAATAATGCACTCGACTGCTCGTGCCGCCGACGAAGACAAAACTGCGGAGGCTGTTTTCGTCGAGCGATTCATCAATCCACTGCCGCAGCCCTTTCTCGGAGGGAAGATGGGCGACGACTTTGTTCACGATCGGCTCGATCTCAACCTGTTCCCGGAGTTGTGCCGCAAACACTCGCGGATCCAAGTTGCGATAGAACGGTTGGCCGACGTGATTCTCGTCCAAGACCTCGGGGATGTTGACCGCGTCGAGGTTCGGTACGGATTGCAACGCAGTGATCGCTCGGCCGACGAACGCGTCGACCGCCTTCGGAGTCGCGCGGCGTGCAGGCGGCACGATCTCAAGCACGACCGGAGTCGAGCCGAGCGTCTCGCGCAGCGAAGGGCGCATCTCCTCCCGATTGCATTCGCGTCCTACTTGAACATTCGCCGGCTCGCCATGAACCTACGTCGGGGAGAAGCATAAGTATCGAGCGCGTTTGTCCCGACGAGGCGAGGGGTTGGGCGACCGGTTCCGGAAGCGAACTCTCCCGTTCCTTCTTGTGGACGTCTTGCTGCGAGATGCCTCCTCGAAGGATCTCGCACAGATCAGCGAGACGATGGGCCTCGCGCTCAGCGTCGACGAGATGCGACGAATCCAGGAGCACTTGCGCACGCTCGGTCGAGATCCCACCGACGTCGAGTTGCAAGCCCTCGGGCAGGCGTGGTCCGAACACTCCTGCTACAAGTCTTCGAAGGTCATCCTCAAGGAATTCATTTTCCCGGTGCAGGCGCCGTACATCATCGACCGAGGCGATGCGGGCGTCGTGGAATTTGACGAGGACCACGCGTATGCGTTGCGCATCGAGAGCCACAACCATCCGTCGGCCGTCGAGCCGTACGGAGGCGCCAACACGGGAATTGGCGGCATCCTCCGGGATGTCCTTGCGATGGGGGCACAGCCGATCGCCCTCGCCGACCCGTTGCACTTCGGTCCCCTCGACTACCCGACGACGAGCCCTGGGAAGGGCCTGAAGCATCCGAAATACCTGTTCGGCGGAGTCGTGGCAGGAATCCGTGACTACGGGAACCGCGTCGGCATCCCGACGGTGGCGGGATGTATCGTCTTCGATGAGGGATACCTCGGGAACATCGTCGTCAATGTCGCCTGCGTCGGATTCGCGAAGAAGTCCCAGCTCGTGCGAAATCGCGTCGGATCGGCCGATGACGCGTTCATCCTGTGCGGCGGACGGACGGGACGCGATGGTATTCACGGTGTCACGTACGCGAGCCTCGACCTGTCCGAGAAGGCGGTGGAAGATTGGCAAGGAGGCGCTGTACAACTCGGCGATCCAATTCTGAAGGAACCGCTCATCCACGCGTGCATTGAGTCGGCGCAAGCGGGACTTCTCGACGGCATGAAGGACCTCGGAGGCGGAGGTCTCTCGTGCGTGGTGGGTGAGATGGCGCTCGCCGGCGGATACGGCGCGGTCGTCGACCTGGACACGGTACCGCTCAAGGAGGACGGACTCGCCCCATGGGAGATTTGGGTCTCCGAGAGCCAAGAGCGGATGATGCTGGCGGTCCGACCGGAGAACGTCGAGAAGGTGTTCCGGATTTTCGAGCTCTACGATGTACCTGCGACCGTCGTCGGGCGCGTGATCCCCGAGAAGGTCTGCCGTGTCCGCTACCAAGGTTCTGTGGTCCTGGAGTTGAATCTCGAATTCTACACCGGCGGGCCCGAATACACGCGGCCGTGGGCGCCGCCGAAGCCGCTGCCGAATCAGACCCTAAACCTGCCGACTGAGCCAAGGGATTATCGCTCGACGATTCTCGCGCTCCTCGCGTCCCCGAACATTGCGTCGAAGGAATGCGTGATTCGACAATACGACCACGAGGTCCGTGCAGCGACCGTGCTGAAGCCCCTCCAAGGAGTCATCGGCAAGGCGTCCCATGGAGACGCAGCGGTGATCCGACCGCGAATCGACTCCTGGAAAGCGCTTGCGATCGCCGTCGCATCGACCCCGCAGTTCACGGCGATCGATCCGTTCCGCGGCGGCGCGTCCGCGGTCGACGAAGTGGTCCGGAACCTCGTTGCGGTCGGTGCTCGTCCCCACGCGCTGACGAATTGCCTGAACTTCGGGAACCCGGAGAAGCCGGATCGCCTCTGGTACTTCCGCGAAGCGGTTCGGGGCATCGGTACGACCGCGAAGACACTGGGTGTTCCAATCCCGTCCGGAAACGTCTCGTTCTACAACGAATCGCCGCGCGGTCCGAGCCCGCCGACGCCGGTCGTCATGGGGGTCGGCGTCGTCGACGACTTGCGGCAGTGCGTGACATCGGATTTCAAGAAACCAGGTGACCCCGTAGTCCTGATCGGCACGACCGCGGCGGAAATCGGCGGCTCCGAATACCTGCGAGTGCGACGCGCAGGCAGCGGTCCCGTACCGAGCGTCGATCCGAACGGACTGCGCGTTGCGGCGGACGACCTCCTCGAGGCGACGAAGGCAGGAACCGTCGCGGCGTGCCACGACGTGAGCCATGGCGGCCTCGTGATCGCCGCCGCGGAAATGTGTCTCGGCGGGGACCTGGGTGCGGATCTGAAGACGAGCGCGATGGACCCGATGCGGTGGGACCTCCAGCTCTTCTCCGAATCGAACGGACGGTGGCTCGTCGA
>DATEGJ010000027.1:0-2812 GCA_035280105.1 Thermoplasmata archaeon | reverse complement strand
ACGATCGACAAGATGAGACCGTTCTGCGCGTTTTGGGTCTGGGCGATCCCATATCCGTACCCGTAGTACAGGATCGCGACGCCCGCGAGGGAGAGCCCGACAATCGCAAGGCCAGACACGGCCCCTCCGCGAAGTGCGACGACGAGCGCTTCGTTGAAGGAGCGGAGTGATCCCGCGGCCGAACGTACGTTCGCTCGAATCGCGACCTGCATGCCGATGTAACCGGACAGGGCCGAGAACGTCGCACCGAGGGAGAACGCGCCGGCCGTCTTGAGGCCGAGTTGAATCGCATCGGCCGCCCCGCTCGCCGCCCGCTGGGCGTAGATCGCTCCCGCGAAGACGACGGCGAGGAGTCCCGCAATGATCGCGATGGTCCGGTATTGCCGCCGTAAGAATGCGCGCGCCCCTTGCTGGATCGCCGCCGCGATTTCCCGCATGCGGTCGGAGCCCGTGTCTCGGCGAAGGACATCCCGCGCGAGGACCCCGGCGAATCCGAGCGCTGCGAGGATGGCGATTGGAATGATGAGGCTAAGATCGATCTGCTCCATCGAAAGCCCACTCCGCTGGGTCTCCGCCGCAACCTCCTCAT
Source organism: Thermoplasmata archaeon (assembly GCA_035280105.1). GTDB lineage: Archaea > Thermoplasmatota > Thermoplasmata > RBG-16-68-12 > RBG-16-68-12 > RBG-16-68-12. The sequence goes on along the minus strand of DATEGJ010000027.1, from coordinate 2,223 downwards.
GGTATTTAGGCTTTCATCGACGGTCGAGTGGACGTGTCTCCCTTCGTTGGACGACACCGAGGAGCCCGCGCTACAGTTTCCATCGGCTCAACAGCGGGCGGTCCTCTCTCCAAAGATCTCGGTCGATCGCGGCACTCCGGAGCGCCAGACCGAACGCAAGTTCCCGCTCGATCGGAGAGAGGTCCGGCGCGACGGCAAGGAGTCGCACACCGCTCACGGTTCCGTGCCCTCGGACAGCCGCGCGACTCCCCTCCTTGATCGATATCTCTCCGAAGTCCAGAGTCCCCATCTGATAGGAGTGCCCTTTCCATTCGAATGTCGTGTGCTCGAGTTCCGGCTTGAAGTGAATCGAGAGGCGACCTTCCGGCCGTTGGATTTCAAGGCTGTTCCGATCATCATCGTACCGGACCTGACCGACTTCGTGGGGAACCGGACCGGCGACGGAATACCAATCGTCCTTTTCCAATGTCACTTGGAAAATCCCTTCCGTCGTCCGGACTTTGCCGGAGTTCGCCGAGATGCTAATCTTCGCGACGACGACCACGGCGTTCGAGACCCTCGCCGGGGCTATATGTCTTGCGCCAGCCGAACACCGCGATCAGAAACGGACTCCTAAGGGTTCCTACGCCCCATATTTCTCCGCGTGGTTGGCGACGCTAAGCAGAACATTCATCACGTCGAGGCCGCGAACCGTACCGAGCGCACCCGCCGCCACGCTCCGCTCGTCGAAGTTGAGGACCCCATCAACGCGCACGCCTTCGCCGAAGATCGTGAGCGGGACCGGATCGCCCGAGTGATCCTTCAGGGCGACCGGCGTCGAGTGATCGGCGGTGATCGCCACGACGACCTCGGAGCCGAGCCTTCCCTTCAGATGGCCCATCATTGCGTCCATCCGCTCGATCACGCGGATCTTCTCTGAAGCCTTCCCGTCGTGACCACAGAGATCCGGCGCCTTTACGTGCAGGACGACGAGGTCGTACGTCTGCAAGGCATCGAGGGCCGCATCCGCCTTGGCGGTCATGTCGGTGTCGAGCCCGCCCGTCGCTCCGGGCACGTCGATTACATCCATGCCAACGGTTCGGAACATGCCCCGGATCAACGCGACACCGGCGATGCCTGCCGCCTTCAGGTGAAGGCGCTCAGTAATCGGGACGATCTCGGGATAGACACCCGCGCCTCGGAGCACGATCGCATTCGCCGGCGGCTCGTGCCTCGCGATTCTCGCTCTGTTGACCGAATGGTCTTTGAGGAGCTTGTACGCCTGTTTCGTAAATGCGTTCACCGCTTTCGCCGTCGGCTTCGCTGCGGACTCGAGCGGTTTCGCCTCGAGGATCGTCTCCCCGATCTCATGCGGATCGGTGTCGGTGACTTTCGGGGACAGGGCCCTACCACGGAAGACGACCGCAACACGATGCTCTGTCCCCGCTCGCACGGTCACCTTGATGCGACCGATCTTCATCCCATCGACGGCTTTCGCCAGCTCTTCCGTCCCTTCGCGAATCCGCCCGGCGCGGCGGTCCGTGAGTTTCAATTCCGAATCGACTGACGCGAAATTCCCGCGAAACGCGATGTCGCCGGGTAGGAGGTCGATCCCGACCCCTGCAGCTTCGAAGGGGCCTCGCCCCGTGTAAACGTCATGTGGGTCGTATCCGAACAGGGCGAGATGGCTCGTGTCGCTGCCTGCGACGATGCCGGGTGCGATTGGATCGACGAGTCCGTTGATCCCGTTCGCCGCGAACCAATCAAGGTTCGGTTTCGGGGTCGCCTCGAGCGGCGTCTTGTGTCCGAGTTCCGTCAGCGGGCGATCGCCGAGGCCGTCAAAAATGACGAGGAGAATCTTCCGTGAATCCATTTCGCGGCGCGAAGGTCCGGTCCCTAGATATGTCTTTGGAGGCATGAGGCTACAAAGGGTTTTCCGACCGTACGGCCTGTCATGGGTCGGAGGGATTCGACGATGAGTGCGGCCGTCTGTCCTCGGTGTGGCTCCGCGAACGCCCCGGAGAACCGATTCTGCGCGAACTGCGGCAATCCGATGGGCGCCTTAATCGGCGCCGCTGCGACTCCGGCTCCGTTTGCGGGACCGCCTCCCGCGTCATGGACGGGGGTTCCCCAACCGCGTTCCTCCATGAATGGCGCGACGATTGCGATCATCCTCGTCGTTGTGATTGTCGCTGCGTTCGTTGCCGCGGTCGCCCTGATCTACGGGCTGATGCCACCCGGGCC
>DATEGJ010000026.1:0-2895 GCA_035280105.1 Thermoplasmata archaeon | reverse complement strand
TATCATCCTGTCGTATTTATGCTTTGCCCGCGGCGCGCATGCGATTTTTCTCCGAGAGAACCGGAGACATGGGACGTCGACCCGATGCGACTACGCCGCGTAGTACGCCTCGTCGTACGGCTCCGGAGGGAGGCCTTTTCGGGTCCGGATCGAGCGCACGACTTCCCCTTGCAAGTTCGGCGGCACCGGCTCGAATCCGCTGTTCTCCGTCGACCACAAGGCGCGGCCTTGCGTCGCGCTGCGGATCGCGGACGCGAATCCGAACATCTCAGCGACCGGCGCTTTCGCCCGGATGACCGTGATCTCACCTTCCTGCGAGATGTCCTCGATCACACCGCGGCGGCTCTGGATTTCCCCGATCGCGGAGCCCATGAAGTCCTGCGGGACGTTGATGAAGACCTTCTGGATCGGCTCGAGGAGGATGCGCCCCCCCTGGACCATCGCGCCGTAGACCGACGACCGCGCGGCGGGGATGACTTGGGCGGGACCGCGGTGGACCGAGTCCTCGTGGAGCTTCGCGTCGACGAGCCGCGTCTTGACGGCCATGGCTTTCTCCGCAGCGAGGGGCCCTCGGTTCATCCCCTCGATGTACGCTTCCTTAATCAGCTCCATCGTCTCGTTGAGATACTGAATTCCTTTCGTCGCATCGATGAGCATATTCGTATCTTGGATCCACACGACGTTCTTGGATTCGTTCCGGTCCATCCCGAGCTCTTCGAGCTTCTTCGCGAGGGCCTTCGAGTCCTTGATCCGCTGGCCCGCTGCGATCTCGCCGGCCCGGATCGCCTGAACGACTTTGTCGTCGAGCGGAAGGGCCTCCGTGTAGAACCGGTTGTGCTTGTTCGGCGACTTGCCTTCGAACGGACCGCCTTTGCCGCGCACGCCTTCGCGGTATACGACGATCGGCGGGCTCGTCGTCACGGGGATCTTGTAATCATTCTGGACGCGGTAGATCGTGATCTCGAGATGCAGCTCGCCCATCCCGGAGATGAGGTGCTCCCCCGTCTCCTGGTTGATCTCGACCTGGATGCTCGGGTCGGCCTTCGCGATGAGGCGTAGCGCCTCGACGAGCTTCGGAAGGTCCGATGTCGATTTCGCCTCGACCGCGATCGTCACGACCGGGTCGGAGTAGTGCACGATCTTCTCGAAGGATTGCATCTCCTTGTCGTCGCTCACGGTCGATCCGGCGATCGCGTCCTTCAAGCCGACGACTGCGACCACGTTGCCCGCATCAATCTCGTCGACCGGGATGCGGTCGGGCCCGACGATCATCGCGACGGTCTGGGCGCGCTGCGGCTTCGGCATGCCGATGACCCACAGCTCCTGGCCACGCCGGATTTTCCCGGAGAAGAGGCGGCCCGCGGCGACTTCTCCCGCTTGCGGGTCGACGATGATCTTCGTCACCATGAACCCGACCGGGCCGTTCTCGTCGACCTCGAGCATCGCCTTGCCGACCGGCGAATTGAGGTCGCCCTTCCAAATGATCGGGATGCGGGTCTTCTGGGCCACCAACGGGTTCGGCAGGTGCCGGATGACCATGTTCAGGACGACGCTGTGAAGGGGCGCCTTCTTCGCGAGCTCCTTCATGGTGCCTTCTTGGCAGTGCTTGTAGACGTCCTTGAATCCAACGCCCGTCCTCTTTGTGAACGGGGCATTCACCGCCCACTTGTGGAACGCGCTGCCGAAGGCGACACTGCCCACTTCGACGTTGACCATCCACTTCTCGCCCATGTCCTCGGGGAGCCACTTGCGGATGCGGTTATTGACCTCGGTGATGATCTTCTGGAATCGGAGTTGCATCTGCTCCGGGGAGATCTTCAGCTCGTTCACGAGTCGGTCCACCTTGTTGATGAATAAGACGGGCCGCACCCGTTCCTTCAGTGCCTGACGGATGACCGTCTCCGTTTGCGGCATGATGCCTTCGACCGCGTCGACGAGGATGATGACGCCGTCGATAGCGCGCATTGCGCGCGTCACGTCGCCGCCGAAGTCCACGTGGCCGGGCGTGTCGATCAGGTTGATCAGATACTGCCCGCCTTCGAAGTCGTGGACCATCGACGCGATGGCAGCGTTGATCGTGATGCCACGGGCCTGCTCCTGCTCGTCGTAGTCCATGAAGAGCTGCTGGCCGGCGAGCTCTTCGGAAATCATGCCGGCCCCGGCGATTAGCGAATCGCTCAATGTCGTTTTCCCGTGGTCAATATGGGCCGCGGTCCCGATGTTGCGGATGCGCTCCTTCTGGTGGAGGAGGGCTTGGGCCTTCTTGATATTCTCTTCTTTACGTCCCATGGACGAGACTCCCGACTGGAGAGGTCAACGAGGGCTGTCGCACAAGACCGCGCCTAATTAAACCTTCGGTCACAGGAGGGAATCATCGAGCCGACGCAGCAACTCGTTCGAGTTCTTCCTTCTTTGCGATCGCCGAACTCTGCATGTCGCCCTTCGCCGCCATCAGAATTTCGTCCGCGAGACATTCCTCTACCGGCTTGCGGTTCTTGAACGTCGCGGACACCGCGCCCTGACAGATTGTCCGCAAGGCGAGGTCAAGGCGACGAGACGGCGCGATGTCGACAGCGCGCGGCACGCTGATTCCGCCGAACCGCAACCGGGTGATCTCTTCCCGAGGCGCAGCTTTCTCGAGCGCGTCGACGAGGACCTGCACCGGATTCTTGCTCGTGCGCTTCTCGATGATCTCGAACGCGGTCCGCACGACCCGGTACGACTTCGCTTTCTTCCCCGTGTAGTTCTCCGTGCGCATCATGTTGTTGATGAGCCGCTCGACGAGGTTCGCCTTCGCCTTCCCGAACGGCTTGTTGGCCCATCGGCCACCGGTATGCGGGATGACGATCGGAGAGAGGTTCATGTACTTCGCAAGGCCGACATCGTGGACCTCGA
>DATEGJ010000025.1:0-3230 GCA_035280105.1 Thermoplasmata archaeon | reverse complement strand
ATGCGGGAGCGCAGCCCCCCCGGGGGGCCGACGAGCGGCGAAAGCGAATCGGGGAACAGCCAAACCCCTTGGACCTGAACCCTCACGAGGAGGCCCTGCGGTGGCTTTTCGGATCCGAGTCTCCGGGGCGTTCGGACGGATCTAGCTCACCGCACTTCCTGGCGGCGCCAGAGTCGATCGATCCGACCCGGCACGATGAAGACGACCGGAAAAACCACGTACGCTCCGAGACTGAGAAGCGGATCGAGAAACGCGAGGAGGACGGCCGCCGCGGAGAAGATCGGTCCCATGAGCATGCGGCGGCGCGCTAACCAAATGAAGCGGTCGTTGAGGCCCGCCTCGACGAGGTGATGATGGAACGTGGCGTACCAGAACGCGAAGAACATGGAGAGTTGGATGGCCAAGAGATTGAGCCCGTAGGCCACGATGGTCACCGGCTCGAACGGGTGGTGTCCCAGGAGGGCCGTCGTCAGCGGGAGCAGGCCGACGAAGAGGAGGAACAGGTTGTTCAGCCAGATGAACGTCCGATCCGTGCGCTTCAGGATCTGGAATCCGACGTGATGTCCGACCCAGAATACGCCGAGGGTGACGAAACTCAGCGCGTACGTGAGGACCGCGGTCAGGATGTCCTCGAATGCGGGGAGCTGTTGCTGTGCGGGACCCGTGATGTACGGGATCGTGAGGCTCAACCCGAGGACCGTCATGACGGCGCTGAAGATGCCGTCCGTGAGGGCTTCGACCCGCGTCTTCCCGAGTCCGGCGACGGAGCCACCTCGCGCGCTCATGGGGTCCGCGCGCCATCGTGGCCGTGGCTAATAAGTTCGGCCAGTCGCGGACCCGCGGGCGCGTCCCGATCGACGTCAGAATTCGCCGCTCGCCCCGCCCCCGCCGGATCGGCCGCCGCCGAATCCTCCGCGCTTGAAGAAGCTGAAGGCGCTTACGAGCCAAACAACGGACCGGCCTTTCGTGATCACCGACAGCCCGAGGAACACGACGACCACGATCGCAATCGTCTTCCAATCGGGGACCCACAGCTTCGGCAGTCCGAACGGATTCGACGGACCGGCGTCGTAGTGGTTGACGATCTGTGTGCCGACCTCGTACGTCGCGTTGTAGATTCCATCGTAGAAGTCGCCCGCCTGGAAGGCCGGCGTGAGGTTATTCCTCCCGACGCGACCGACAAACGTATCGGGCAAGGTCCCTTCGAGTCCATAGCCCACCTCGAACCGCCACGCATGCTCGTCCGTCGAGACGACGAGAAGCACGCCGTTGTCGCGGCCCTCCTTTCCGATCCGATTCGCCTCGAACGTCTTCACGGCGAAGGTGTCGATCCCCCACGGCTGCGTCGTGTTGACGATCAGGATCGCGACCTCGGCGGTCGAGAGCGAGTCGATCTGGTAGCAAAGGTCTTGCAGGTCGTTGAACTCGGATTCCAGGAGGATCCGGGGGTTTGTCAGGTCGTTGACGTACAGGTAGATGGTCGGGATGTCCTGCGCAAGAGCGCCCACCGATGCGGCGAGGACGACGAAGACGACAGCCGGCGCGATGGTGGTGCGCACTCAGGGGCCGCCCGGGATCGGGTTGTAATACGATCGGGCCTGGAACCCGAACATGCCCGCGACGACGTTCCCCGGGAACGAGATGACCGCCGTGTTGTACACGCGGACGGCATCGTTGTACCGACCGCGTTCCACCGCGATCCGGTTCTCGGTCCCTTCGAGCGACGTCATAAGGTCGGCGACGAGCTGGATTGACTGCAGTTCCGGATATCGTTCGTACGTCACGCGGATCGCGAACAGATTCTGATCGAGCTGCACGGAGGTGTTGATGCGCTGATCGATCCCGGAGGCGTTGAGCCACGCGGATCGGAGGCGCGTGACGTTCAGAATGACGGACGCTTCGAACTGTGTATACTGGCTTACGGTCGAGACGAGGGCCGGGATCAGGTCGATCTTCCGTTGGTACTGGTTCTCGACCTGCGCCCACTGCGCGACGACGGACTGGTCTTTCGCCACCAACGAATTGTACGAAGCGGCAATCCACGCGAGGAACACGATCGCGATGACCGCGCCGCCGACGAGCGTGAGGCGGGTGCGCGGACTCAGTCCAAAGGCCATCAACCGGTAAGCATGGACTCCGTTTTCTTATATCTATGGGAGGACTCTGAGAATCGTCAACACCGCAGCGAGATTTTCAGCAGGGGAGAACTGGTCAACCTTGTTTAAGGTTAACAACGGCGGGATTGAGCAGGCCCCGCATGGCCTCCCAATTCGTCTAGGGGTCTCCGCTCGCGACGGTGGTGGACGGGCGCGTCTGGGTTTGCTCGACCTTCGAGAACGCGATATGCAATCCGCCGGCCAAGGCAAAGGACGGGATTGTCGCACCGATCGGGAGCTGGAACCAGACGATGGCGAGGTACAGGGCCGCCGCGGGGACCCAACTCGCGAACGCGGGCCAACGCCAGCGTGGTGCCGCGTTGGAGAACTCGTCCTCCGAATACCTCCCCCGCCGAACGACGAACGAGTCGGCGATGACCACGCCGAGGAGCGGGACGAACAAACCGCCAACCAGGAACAAGAATGTCTCGTACGCGCCGCCGATCCCTTGCCCAAGGGCCCACAATGTGCCCGAGGCCACGAGGGCGATCGCCGTTGCGCCGATGATGAACGCGAGCTGCCGTCGATGGGGAGCGAGGTTCTGGATCGAGACCGCGGTCGAGTAGACGTTTGCGAACGCGTTGTCGGTCTCATCGACGAGGATAATGAGGAGTGGGAACGCTCCGAGCCCGAGGGCGCCGATGACGGCAAGGTAGTTCGTCTCGCCGAGGGTGAGGCCGTAGGCCAATAGCCCTGCTCCGAGGAGGTAGAAAGCAGCGTTCGCAATCGAGTACCCGGCGGTCGTCCCGACGAAAGAGTCCTTGGACGATCGGGCGAATCGGTTGTAGTCGGAGACGAGGGGCCACCAGGAGACCGGCATCGCGATGACGAGGTCCAAGGCGAGTAAGATCGAGGTGGTCCCCCCGAACAATCCCGGCGTGGAGCGGATGCCGGGATCGGGCACGCGAAGGAGGAGCGCGATTGCGATAGCAGCGGTGGACGCATACACGAACCAAATCGCGAAGCGTTCGAGCCATGCGCGGACGACCGCGAGCGGTCCTCCCAAGGCGAGGGCGGCGACGAAGAGCCCGAAGAGGGGAATGAACAGCACGGCCGTCGCGGGACCGAACACAT
>DATEGJ010000024.1:0-10601 GCA_035280105.1 Thermoplasmata archaeon | reverse complement strand
AGGCGACCCTCGCCGCGATCCGCGAGTACGTCGTCGCGCTGAAGGGGCCGCTCACGACCCCTGTCGGCGGCGGCTTCCGCTCCCTGAACGTCACGTTGCGCAAAGCCCTCGACCTGTACGCGAACGTGCGACCCTTGTACTGGATCTCCGGTGTGCCGAGTCCCGTGACGCATCCGGAGCGACTCGACGTCGTCATCTTCCGAGAAGGCACCGAGGACGTCTACGCGGGGATCGAGTGGGAGAAGGGATCTCCGGATGCGCAGCGGATGATCGCGATCCTCGAGAAGGAATTCCATGCCGACGTGCGCGCGGACAGCGGGATCGGGTTGAAGCCGATCAGCGAGACCGGTTCGAAGCGGCTCGTCCGGAAGGCGATCCGCTATGCCATCCTGAATCGTCGGCGGTCCGTGACCCTCGTCCACAAGGGAAATATCATGAAGTACACGGAAGGGGCGTTCCGCAACTGGGGCTACGAGGTCGCGAGAAAGGAGTTCCCCGATACGACCGTCACCGCGGAGGACCTCGCGAAACCGGGAGCCCCTACCGCCGAGGGCAGGGTGTTGATCAAAGACGTCATCGCGGACAACATGTTCCAACAACTCCTCCTGCGGCCCGAGGAATACGACGTGCTCGCGACGACGAACCTGAATGGCGACTACCTGAGCGACGCGGCGGCCGCCCAAGTCGGTGGCCTCGGCGTGGCGCCAGGGGCGAATATCGGCGACGCCCACGCGGTCTTCGAGCCGATCCACGGGAGCGCGCCGAAGTACGCGGGGATGGACAAGGTCAACCCGACCGGGGAGATCCTGGCGGGCGTCATGATGCTCGAGTATCTGGGATGGACGGAAGCCGCCATCCGACTACAGAAAGCCGTGAAGGCCGTGATCGCGTCGAAGGTGGTCACGTACGATCTGGCGCGTCGGATGACAGGGGCCCGGGAAGTCGGCACGTCGGCGTACGCGCAGGCGATCGTCGAGGCAATTGGGGCGGGACGTTGACTGCCGCCGGCCATGCGTGCCGGACGAACCTCGAGACCGTGATCTGTGAGACCATGGGAAGGCGGCGCCTCCCGCACGAGCACCGCTCCTTGAAATTCCGCGTGCGAGATGACGAGGGCAACGAGACGTCTTACGCACCCGCCATCGTGGCGCGTCGGGGACCGATCCTCTTCCTCGTCGAACCCGTCCGGTCGGTTCGGGGTCGGGGCGCGACGGCCTCGTTCTCGCGCTTCCTGGAGCAACACTCTCCAGAAATCGTCTTCGTGGTCGTCACGACGGACGAGATGGTTCACCGATTCGCGCAGGAGGCGTACGACGAGATCTATGGGGAATCGGCGATCGGGACGTTGATTACGAGAATCCGCAAACAGGATCCGGAAGGAATCGTGCATCCGTTCGAGAAACCGCGACCCGCGACGCGAGCGAACAAAACACACGTAACACCCGCGCATTGAAGAGGGAAAGGCGCCTTCCTCGAGGGAGCATGGCCCTCAGCGTCCTCGACACGTACGCGGTAACGATCTTTCTCGTGGTCGCGCTGTCGATTTTTGGCCGCAAGATGTACCTCCGACTGCGGTACCTTTTCTCCGGAAAAGGCGTCGAGCGTCGCTGGGACCACATCCCGACACGGATCAAGAATTTCATCGTCTACGGAATCTTCCAACGGAAGGTCGCGCGGGAGTGGTACGCGGGCGTCCTCCATTCGTTCATCTTCTGGGCGTTCGTCATTCTCGGCGGGAGCGTCGTCGAAATCACGGCGCAGGCGTACGCAGCGGGATGGCAGTTGCCGACTCCTACGATCGCGGGATTCTCCTTCAACGGCCCCTTGTACCTCGCGCAGGAGGTCATCGCGGTCCTCGCCGCCATCGGGGTCGGGATGGCTCTCTACCGACGGTACGTGATCCGACCGAAGAAACTCATGCACGAAGGCATGCTCGACGCGACGATCGTTCTCCTGTTCATCCTCGGAATCGTCGTCTCCTTCCTGTTCTACAACGCGGCCGATATCGCGCGCGGCAGCGCCGCCCTCCCGATGTGGAAGCCGGTGTCCTCCGCGATGGCGTCATCTCAGGTGTTCGGCGGCAGCGCCGCGTTCTGGTGGCACACGTTCTGGTGGACCCATGTGGTCCTCCTCTTCTCTTTCCTCGCCTACGTCCCGCACTCGAAGCACATGCACATCATCTTCGCGATCGTCAACACGTTCTTCATCGACCTGACGCCGAAAGGCGCGCTGAAGACGGTGGATCTGGAGAAGACCGAGACGTTCGGGGTGAATCGCGTCGAGCAGCTCTCGTGGCGGCAGTTGTTGGACGGGTACGCATGCACGGAGTGCGGACGGTGCACGGATGCATGCCCGGCGAACGCGACGGGCAAACCGCTCAACCCGATGCGCATCATCACGAACATACGCGACACGCTGGACGAGCAAGGCGCCGTCATCGTGGCCGGCCATGTCGACGGACTCCCTGACATGTTCCAGACCGTCCACTCCGAGGACGGCATCTGGGCTTGCACGACCTGCTACGCGTGCGTGTACGAGTGCCCCGTGATGAACGAACACGTGCCGAAGATCATCGAGATGCGGCGGCACATGGTCCTCACACAGGGAAAGATGCCGGCGGAATCGGCGGAGCCGATGCGGAAGATCGAGCAGAACTACAATCCCTGGGGCATCGGATGGGATCAGCGGGCGAAGTGGGCCGACGGCCTCGGCGTTCGAACGATGAGCGAAGCCGTCGCCGCCAACGAACCGATCGACGTCCTCTATTGGGTCGGATGTGCCGCCTCCTTCGATGACCGCAACCGGAAAGTGGCGCGGGCCCTCGCCCGACTCCTGCAACGAGCGGGGGTGCGCTTCGCGATCCTTGGACCGGAGGAGAAGTGCACGGGCGATCCGGCGCGACGTCTCGGGAACGAATACCTTGCGCAGATGATGATCAAGGCGAACGTGGAGACGTTGAACCGCTACGGCGTGCAGCGGATCATCGCCTCATGCCCACACTGTTTCAACACGATCAGGAACGAGTACCCCGACTTCGGCGGGAAGTACGAAGTCGTCCATCATTCCCAATACCTCAAGGAGTTGGTCGACTCGGGTCGGCTCACGCCGACGAAGGACGTGCTTCAATACCTGACGTACCACGATCCGTGCTACCTAGGACGATACAATAACGTGTACGAGGAACCGCGCAACGTGCTCTACAAGATTCCCGGCATCCGCGTCGTGGAGATGGACCGCTGCCGCGATCGAGGATTCTGTTGCGGTGCCGGCGGTGCAAGGATGTGGATGGAAGAGCGGATCGGGGAGAAAGTGAACCACCGCCGCCTGAGTCACATCGAGGAGACCCACGCGAATGCGGTCGCCACCGCCTGTCCCTATTGCCTGATCATGCTCGACGACGCCGCGAAAACGAAGAACCGAGAGGATATTCGGCGATTCGACATCGCGGAACTCCTAGAACGGTCCCTGTGATCGAGAGCGTAATTACCTGAAAAGAAACAGTCCCACGAGCACAACCAGAATTCCGATGAGCCGATCCCTCCCCCCCCCCCCGGTTCGAGACGCGGAGGTGAAGCGGCTCGAAATGCGTGATAGGTTGCCTGACTCTCGAGCCGAATTGAAGGCCCGCGGGACACGGGGTCTCTCCGAGGTGAGAGCGAGCGACCACCTCAATAAGACTGTGCGAGGCGGGGCCGCAGCGGAGGCCGACAGCGGTTCCGTTTGATTCCAATCGGCGCCTGAAAGGTTTTTCTCCCGCGAGTGACAGAGAGTATGCCGGAGATGACTCATGCTGCTTCCTACGTCCACTGATCTTGCGGCCCTTGTTGGACGTGTCGCTCTCGGTGCGCTGTTCTTGGTTCACGGTTTCCCAAAGATAAAGAACATCAAGCAACCGATTGGCTTCGTGAAGGGGACCGGATGGCCGGGTGGCGCGGTATTTGCGGTCTTGTTCACGTTGCTCGAATTCTTCGGAGGAATCGCGCTCATCCTCGGGTTCCTCACGCAAGTCGTGGCCGTCTTGTTTGTCTTGGAGATGCTCGCGACGACCGTGTTCTCGAAGACGAAGTTGAACAAGAAATTCGTCCTCGGATACGAGCTCGATCTGGCCTACGCCGCGTTCGCTCTCGTCATCGCGTTCCTGGGCCCTGGCGTCTGGTCGCTCGACAAGATCCTGGGATTCGCCTAAAGCGAATCGATCTTCTTAGCCAGACCGAAGTCGAGATCGGTGAGACCGCCTTTGTCGTGGGTCGTTAGCGTCAACCGAACAGCGGCCCATGAATTGTAGATGTCCGGATGGTGGTTCATCGATTCCGCGATTGCCGCCACTTTGTTGATGAATGCCAAAGCCTCAGCAAAGTCGCTGAACGTCCACGTACGCGTGATCGTGTTTCCTTCCCGCTTCCACTTCGGGGCCTCGGCCAACCGAGTCGCGATTTCTGATTCGGTCAAGAGCTTACGACGCGCCACGATCCATACCCACTTCGACAAGGACACCGACCGGCAAAAAGCGCGCGGGTTGGTTCAATCAACCTTAAACAAGGTTAACTCGTATTCCCGGATGCACTATGATCCGATGGCCTCACCGCACGATGACGATCGGCGTCGATGCAACGATGTCGAATCCGAAAGCGATGTCGAGACCGACTTGGAGGACGTAGCTGCAATACGAATAGGTCCCGCGGTAGCTGGAAGCGATTTCGGCCGGGATCGGAATTTCGAACGTGAATGGCGTGCCGATCTGAATCCGTTCCATGGGGACGGAGACCTCCGTTCGGTATGTTTCCGTGGTCTCCTGCTGATTCTGCGCGTGGGCCCACTCGGCACCGATGAGGCGCGTGTACACCCGGCGAATGTGTGCGTTCCCCGTGCGACTCAGGGTAATCCGACAGCCGATGAGCTCCCGCGCGAAGAACCGGTCTCCATCGAGCTCGACGTAGACCTCCGGCCCATCGCCCCCGGAGCGGAATCGGACGGGCTGCGCGTACGTGCGAACGCTTGGGCGGTCGTAGAACACGAAGATTTCGTTCTCCCAGACCGTGTCCAGCCAGAGCGGCACATCGAGGCGGGCCGACAGAACGTACTTGACATTCGCGTGGTGGCCCGCGTACGACGGGAGGCCTTGCGGCGGAATCTGGAACCGGAACGGGAATCGGAACGAACCCGCGGGCATCGGGCCTTCGGCGCGGAGCGGGAGACGCCACTGGGCGATCGTCGAGCTGGACCGGTACGTCACAGAGCTCTTTCCCGAGCTCCGCGTGATCGCCGTGTCTTCCTTTCCCGTGAAGTCGACGTAAAGCCCCCGAGAATCGACGTCGCGGGTCGTTTCGACGACCACCTCCCCTTCGATGACGTCCCCCGTGTAATACGACGTACGCGGGAGTTCCACCAGGATCGAGCGGGGCGTCGTGTCACCTCATGACGCCATCGGGAATCACCGGACGAGGAACCGCGTGCCGCAATACCCGCACGTCGCAACGCCGAACCTGTCGACGTTCTGCGGCGGACCGCCACAGTTCGGGCAGTTCAGGGCCACTGGCGCCTGCTGTCCCGCGGGGACCATCGGCTGCTGGATCGGCGGCGGGGGTGGGATCTGCCGGCGAGACTGGGTCGACGCGACGGCGATGATGATGAAGACGATGATAAAGATGAACGGCACACAGATGACCGCGCCGAACGCCCCTGCTCCGGCGAAAGGGCCTCCTGCGATCCCCACGAAGACGAGGCCGATCACGAAGAACGCCGCGACGATGACAATCACGGCCACGGCGATCATCGGCGCTTGCGATGGGCGCGCGGAGGCGACCGGATACCAGCCCTGCGGTGTAGGCGGCTGCGAAGGCGGTTGCGCCACAATGCGGGATTGGCGGGTGCCTTAGATGAAAGCTCCGGGGGTTCCCGTCAGGTGCCAAGTTCCTTGAGCGTCGCCGGCAGCAGCTTCAGCACGTCCGCCGCGAACCCCACGTGAGCGATTTCGAAAATCGGGGCGGTCGGGTCTGTGTTGATCGCGATGATGAACGCCGCGTCCTTCATGCCCGCGACGTGCTGCATCGCCCCGCTGATGCCACACGCCACGTAGAGCTTCGGTCGGACCGTCTTCCCGCTCTGGCCAACTTGGCGGGTCTTCGGGAGCCAATCCATATCCGTGAGCGGACGGGAGGCACCGACAACGCCGCCGATTGCCTTCGCGAACTGCTCGATGACGGCGAGGTTCTCCTTCTTCTGAATCCCGCGGCCCGCCGAGACGATGATGTCGGCCGCCGACAGGTCGATGTCTTGAACGGAGGGCCGCTCGAGGCGAACGAATTTCACCCGCACTGACGAAGGATCGATTGAGACGGGGACCTCGGTCACGCTCATCATGCCTCGCCCGGTGCCGTGCGGCGGAACCGCCCCAGGCCGCATCGTCACGACGACCGTCCGATCCGACGTCAGCTGGACCTCGGCCTGGACTTTCTCGTTCAGGATCCGACGGACCGCGACGACCCGGTCTCCATCGACATCGAGTGCGAGGCAATTCGTCACGAGCGGAAGATCCAGGGCCCCGGCGAGGGCCGGCGCGAAGTCGTACCCTTGCGAGGTGTGCGCCACGAGGACGATGCGCGGTTTGATCGATTGCACGATGGCTCGCAGGGCCTGGACATAGCCGTCGCCCGTGTACTCCGATAACGCAGGATGGTCCGCGACGAGCACGTCCACCGTGTACCCGGCGAGGTGGTGAGCCAGATCCTTCACGCCGTGCCCGAGCAAGACGATTCGGACGTCGTGCCGGTCGATCGCGCGGAGCTGCGTTGCTTCCGCGATGAGCTCCAGCGTGGACGGTGCGACTCTGCCCTCGAGGTGCTCCGCGATGACGAGGACTCCGCCGGACATCCGATCACCTGCGCACGAAGCCTTTCTCCCGCAGCAGCTGGGCGAGCTTCTTCGCCTGCTCCTCGACGGATCCGGTGATCATCTCGGCGTGGCCCTTCGCCATCGGCGGGGTGAGGCGCGCGACCCCGAACGAATACGGCAGCGACGGGGTCACCGGAGCGAGTTCCTTGATCGGCTGACGAGATGCCTTCATGATCGCCGGGAGCGGCGCATATCGTGGCGTGTTCGCTCCGAACTGGATCGAGAGGAGGGCCGGGAGCGGGAGTGCGTATACGCGCTGCAGGCCGCCCTCGATCTCGCACGCGACCTCGAGTCCACGGTCTTTCACCTCGACCCGGGTGACGACGCTGGCGTGACAGATCCCAAGGATCCCGGCAATGAGACCGCCGCTCGCGGAGTTCACGAGGTCGTCTGACTGGACGCCGGTCAGGACAAGGTCGTGGGGAATCGTGCGAATGGCGGCCGCCAAGATGCGCCCGGTCGCCCCGACGTCGTACTGGGCCGGATCCTCGGAAGCAATTCGAATGGCCTCGTCCGCACCTTTCGCGATGGCCTCGCGCAACATCTGCTCCGTGCGCTTCGGGCCCAACGAGATGGCAACGACCCGGCCCCCGTGCTTTTCTTTGATTCGGACCGCCTCTTCGAGGGCGTACTCGTCCGCGCCGTTGATCTTGTAATTCAGCGCGTCCCGTTTGATGTCCTTCGCGTCGGGCGTGATCTGGAACTGGAGGTCCGGATTCGGGATCTGCTTGAGGCACACGATGAGGTTGAGCGCCACGGCAACGCGAGGAGGAAACGGACGCTATTTCAAGGTTCCCCACGAGGCGAACGAATCCGAACGTTCAAGTTGGCGTCCCAATTCGTCCGCCCTCTGGACGAGCGATGCACGAGCTCGAGAGCACGAGACGTCGAATCGGTCCGTTTGTCGAACGAGCCCGACGGTTCTCCGGTTGGCAGCTGCAGGCATTCGATCCAGCGCCGCTGGGACCAGGGCCCTCCTGGAGCTACGAAACGCGGGCCACCGCCCTCCTGCGCGAGGCGAACTCGGTCCTGGACCTGGGGACCGGGGGAGGTGAACGGTTCGAGGCCCTGTCCGCTTCCTTCAGCGGGCGGGCGGTCGCGACGGAATCTTGGTCTGTGAACGTCCCGGTCGCCGCCGCGAGGCTGCGGCCGCGCGGGATCTCGGTCGTCCGATGCAGCAGCTTGCGCCTCCCGTTTCGCGATGCGAGTACCGCGGTCGTACTGAGTCGGCACGAAGAACTCGATCCCAAGGAGATCGAGCGGATCCTCTCACCCGGGGGAAGCGTCCTGACGCAACAGATCGGACGGAACCGATGGCGGGAGCTCCGAGCGTTCTTCCCCCGAATGCAGGACGCCGGCGACCTGTTCCAGCGATACAAGGACGGCTTCGAAGGATGCGGGCTCACCATCGTCGAAGCGAGGTCGCACGATTGGAAAGCCGCCTACCGCGGGCTCGGCGATATCGTGTTCCTCTTGTGCGTCGCTCCGTGGGAGATCCCGGACTTCGACCCGCTCGGCGCGGACTTGCCTGCCTTGATCGCGGCGGAAGAATCGCTCTCGACGGATCGCGGAATCGCTCTTACGGAAAGCCGCTTCGTTGTCGAAGCGAGGAACGAGGTCGGAAGACGACATGTATACGGTTGACGAATACGGCACTGCGCGGCATGAGGTGATTAGCGATCGTAGACAGGCCCTGGACCTCCGTTGGGACGCCGGATCCCGCAAGGGAATACCTCGCCCTCCTGTCGTACCTGCCGCTGAAAGGGTACCGCAAGATGCTGGACCTAATGCGTCGCTCGGGCGCCGTGTCGGATCAACTGACGACCGCAGCCGGTCTGCTTGGGTTCGCGTTCCGAGCGAAGCTGCTCGGTCACCGGTTCTGGACGCTCTCCGTGTGGGAGGATGAAGAAGCGCTCATGGCGTTCGTGGGGAAGACGCCGCATCTCGAGGCCATGACGGTCCTCCAACCCTACATGGGCCGGACGGCTTTCGTCCGATGGCGTGTGAGGGGGAACGAGCTCCCTCTCCGATGGGACGATGCGCTAACACGGATGCCGGCCTCGCGGCCGTAGCCAGCGCGAATCGGGGCGGACGACTAGGGGAAGATGCCTCGCCACTTGTATGCTTCCGTGACGCGGTTGATCGCGACAATGTACGCGGCCTGGCGCATGTCGACCTTCTTCGACTCCCGCATGTCCCACACCCGGTTGAATGCGCTCACCATCACGCCCTCGAGCTTCTGATCGACTTCGGACTTCGTCCAGAAGAACTCAGAGAGGTTCTGCACCCACTCGAAATACGAGACCGTGACGCCGCCTCCGTTCGCGAGGATGTCCGGAATCCCGATAATCCCGCGCTTGTGGAAGATGTCGTCCGCTTCCGGCGTCGTCGGGCCGTTCGCGCCCTCCGCGATGATCTTCGCCTTGATGCGCGGCGCGTTCTCCGACGTCAGCACGCCCTCGAGCGCACACGGCGCGAGGATGTCCACGTCGAGCTCGAGGACCTCCTCGTTGGAGACCTTTCGCGTCCCCGGGAACCCGACGACGGATCCAGTCTTCTCCTTGAACGCGAGGACCTCTTTCGGATCGAAGCCTTTCTCGCTCACGATGCCTCCCCTCGAGTCCGAGGCGGCGATGATCTTCGAACCTTGCTCGTCGTGCATCAGGCGGGCGAAGTGATATCCCACGTTCCCGAAACCTTGGACTGCGACGCTCGCGCCCTTCAGGGTCAGTTTGACCTTCTTCGCGGCCTCGCGCGTTGCGTACATCAGCCCGCGGGACGTCGCCTCGTCGCGGCCGAGGGACCCGCCGATCGCGAGCGGCTTGCCGGTGACGACACCGGGGACGGCGAAGCCTTTCGCCATCGAAATCGTGTCCATGATCCACGCCATCGTCTGGCCATCCGTGTAGACGTCCGGTGCGGGGATGTCCTTCTCCGGGCCGATGATGATCGAAATCTCGGACGCGTATCGGCGGGTCATGCGCTCCAATTCGTCCTTCGACATTTCCTTCGGATTGCAGATGACGCCGCCTTTGGCGCCGCCGTACGGGATGCCCATCACCGCGCATTTCCACGTCATCCAACAGGACAGGGCGCGCACCTCGTCGAGGGAGACGTTCCAGTGGTAGCGGATGCCGCCTTTGAACGGGCCGACCGCGTCGTTGTACTGCACGCGGAAGCCGGTGAAGACCTTGATCTTTCCATCGTCCATCTTCACGGGAAAGTGGACCGTGAGTTCGCGCCGGGGATTCTTCAGGATCTCGAGCATGCCCGGGTCCATGTTCAATTTCTTGCCGGCCCGGTCAATCTGTTCCCGGGCGATCTCAAAGGGATTCAGCGTTTCCTTCGCCTTTGCCATCCAACACGCCTCCAAATTTCCGACGGAAACCGAGAGTGCCGCGAGTACAATCGCCCGTCCTTAAAGCTTGTGTCCTAAGTTCTCGCACGACACGCGATAGCCCGATGCACGGCGAATCCGCGGCGATCCTCAGGTCGACGGCGGTCGCGCGTAGTCGGCCGGGTCGACGACGTTGCGCGGCTTCTCTCCGCGAAGGAACCGCAGCACGTTGTCCAACGCGGCCTCCATCGCCCGCGCGCGCTGGCCCGGGACCATCGGCGCGATGTGTGGCGTCATGACGACGTTCGGAAGCTCGTGGAACGGTCGGTGGAACGGCCGGCCTTCCTTGCCGTCCGGGTACGTCCACCAGGTG
>DATEGJ010000023.1:0-3203 GCA_035280105.1 Thermoplasmata archaeon | reverse complement strand
GAACCGGTCTCGTGGCCCTTGAGGTCGTAATCGGTGCGGTAGTGGACGCCGCCAACCTCTCGGAATCCGCCGAGGCTCTCCTGCCGCACCTGGATATCGAAGTGAATCTTGTTGTAGAACGCCCGCTCCTTCGCATCGAGTTCCGCGAATCGGAACGCCTCCCGTGGGATCTGAAGGGCGTCGAGGTAGAAGCGCTGCACCTGGACGAGATGGTACGCGTACCACGATGGAAAGCCTCGGTCGACGAGGTCTTTTGCGGGCAGCTCGTGCGCGCTCGGTTCGTTCTTCTCCGCGGCCCACGCGATCCGTACTCGTTCCCCGGCAACGGAATCGAAGGGTACCTGGGCTGCGAACGCCTCGGGGTCGAAGAAAATCTGGAGCTCCGCCTGGAGGAATTCTCGCATGCGGTAGGCGCCCTGTCGTGGGCTGATCTCGTTTCGATAGGCGCGCCCGACGATGGCGAGCCCCATCGGGAGTTTGCGCCGCAGCGCCTCGAATTCTCGTTTGAAGTTCAGGAACACGCCTTGCGCGGTCTCGGGTCGAAGGTATGCGCGGTCCTCCCCCGTCGGACCGATCGTCAGGGGGAACATCATGTGAAACGGGCGCGCGGGACCGAGTTCGCCTTTGCAATTCGGGCAACGGAGCTTGAGCTCGCGGATCCTGGCGTCGATCTCCGCGGGCGTGAGGCCTTCGTGCTCTTCGTGGGTCGCGGCCTCCAGCAGCTGATCGCCGCGATACGATTCGCCACATCGCGTGCAGGTCACGAGGATGTCCGTGAACTGGTCGACGTGGCCGGACGCCTTCAGCGGCGCCTCCGGGAGGATCGTCGTCGTGTCGATGAGATAGTAGTTGTCGCTGAGGCCTAAGAACGTCTCCGTCCAGAGGTCCTCCCAGCGTCGTCGGAGCAGGGCGCCGTTGTGGCCGTAGTCGTAGAAGCCCGCGAACCCGCCGTACAGGTTGACCGCGGGCCAAAGGAACCCGCGACGCAAAGACAACGACATGACGTCGTCGTACGAGGCCATCGCCGCTGGGAAAGAAAGGGGCGGTGATAAAGCATGGGGTGGGCGAGTCTTATCTGCGTCGTTTTGTGCGGCGCGACTTCGGCTTCGGCGGGGACGCGTTCCCGGGCCAAACCCGTCCGCCGGAGACGACGAGTCGCACATCACTTGCACTCGCTCGAACCAGAGACGCGAACCCGCTCTTCCCTCCCGGGAGATCGAGCACCGCCAGGTCGGCGCGTTCGCCCACGCGGATCGCGCAAGCGGCGTCGGGATTCGCTAGTCGACGGCCCCGCAGTGCCATCTCGAAGATTGTGCGAGCGGGGACATCTCCTCGCAATCGTGCGATGCGGTAGGCGAACTCGATCTCTCGTAGCATCGACGGATTGTTGATCATCGCGTTGTCCGTCCCAAGGAGTAGTTCGACGCCGGCCCGCATCATTCGTGGAATGTCCGGCGTCAAACCGAAGAACGCGTTCGACCGCGGGCACACCACGATAGGGACCTCCGCGTCCCCACATCGCTCGAGATCCGCATCCGTCGCTTGGACCATGTGCACGAGAAATGCGGGGTCGAGATCGAGGACTTTCTCGATGTCTTCCCGGATGCGCTCCGAGCAGTGGATCGCGAAAATCTTCTTGACTCGGCGGACGTCGGCCGCGACTTTCTCGAGCTCCCCCGCGGGCCAGTCGATGTAGGAGCTCACCGCGATCCCGTCGGCGGCCCGCAAGATGGCGGCGACTTCCTTGGCATCGTATCGGAGCTCGGAGGGACGACCCAGAGCGACGCTGCTCGACGGCACCGCCGCAACGGCGGCGTAGAGAAGCGTGAGTCCCTTCAGGCCACCCTCGCGGAAGTCCGAGAAACCTGTTGTGGCGGCGCGGAGCATCGTCGCCATCGCGCGTTGCATCGCGCCAATCACCGCCGTGTCCTTCGCCCTCGCCAAGATGCGATGCTTCAGCCCGTGCGGCGGTGCGACGAGTTCCTCAATCGTCCCGCGCAATTCCTGGGTGACGACGGCATCTCCGAGATGCGTGTGCGCATTCCACAATCCTGGAATGATGAGGCCTTCCGCAATCGCGGTTCGCGAGCGACCCGCCCGCACCTCGACGATCACGTCGTCGTCCCAACCCACGGTCCCGGCGCGGAACCCGCGTCCGTCGAAGAACCAGCCCGAGACGCGCTCCACATTTCGCGCGATGGTCGGTGCCTCCTTAAAGATTGGCGCCAACCCGCGGTCGTCTCGGAATCTTTATGGCCCAGCAGCTTTTCCGTCGGCTCGCGCCACCGTAGCTCAGCCGGTTAGAGCGGCAGTTTCGTAAACTGCAGGTCCGGGGTTCGAATCCCTGCGGTGGCTTTTCGGCCCCCCGTCTCCGTGGCGTTCGGACGCATCCACCTCACCGCACTTCTTGGCGCCGCCAGAGTCGATCGATTCGACCCGGCACGATGAAGAACGCTGGATAGAGCACGTAGGCCGCGAGGCTCACCACGGGATCGAGGAACGCGAGTAGGACCGCTGCCGCGGAGAAGGCGGGTCCGAGGATCAAACGGCGTCGGGCCAGCCAGATGAAACGGTCGTTGAGGCCCGCCTCAACGAGATGATGATGGTACGTCGCGTACCAGAGGGTCAGGTACATCGCGCTCTGAATGGCCAAGAGATTGAGGCCGTAGGCCACGATCGTCACCTGCTCGAGCGGATGGTGTCCCAGTAGGGCGGTCGTCAGCGGGAGCAACCCGACGAACAGGAGGAACGAGTTGTTCAACCAGATGAACGTCCGATCCGTGCGCTTCACGATCTGGAATCCGACGTGATGTCCGAACCAGAAGACGCCGAGGGTGACGAAGCTCAGCGCGTACGTCAGGACCGCGGTCAGGATGTCCTCGTATGCGGGGAGCTGTTGTTGTGCCGGACCCGTGATATACGGGATGGTGAGGCTCAGCCCGAGGACCGTCATGACGGCGCTGAAGATCCCGTCCGTGAGAGCTTCGACCCGCGCCTTCCCGAGTCCGGCGACGGAGCCACCTCGCGCGCTCATTCGCTCCGTGCGCCATCGTGGCGCGGGGTAAAAAGCTAGGTCCAACACCGAGACGGTGACGAATCCCGGTCGCCCTCAGAATTTGCCGTTCGCCCCGCCCCCACCGGAGCGGCCACCGCCGAATCCTCCCCGCTTGAACAGGCTGAAGGCGCTCCCGAGCCAGATGATG
>DATEGJ010000022.1:0-4621 GCA_035280105.1 Thermoplasmata archaeon | reverse complement strand
CGCCTTCCGGGGATTCGAATGCGGTCCGTAGTGACTGAAGAGCAAGGCCCGGGGCTCGAGGGCGAGAATGCGCTCGAGGGTCTCGAGGTTCTGTCCCAGGTCGAACGCTGGTGCGGGGGCGATTGGCATCAGGATATCATCGCCCTGGAAGTAGAGGCCGGCAGCGTCCCCCGTGTAGACGCATCGATTCGCCTCGTCCAGGATCGTCAGCTCGTGGGGCGCGTGTCCCGGCGAATCGACAAACGCGAGGACATGCTTCCCGAGGTCGAGTCGATCTCCATTCTTCACCGCAACGAGCCGGCCCGAGGAAATCGGGTGCATCGTGCCGAAGATCTCTGCTTCCTGCGGTCCGAGGGCCTCCCGCGCGCTCGCGACGAGCCGCGTCGGATCCGCGAGGTGTTTGAACCCTCGCTCATGGACGTACACCTTGGCGTGCGGCATGTCCGGAATCAAGAAGCCCGCACCGCCCGCATGGTCGAGGTGAATGTGGGAAACGATGAGGGCATCGATGTCGGCGGACTTAAGGCCGAATCCCTTGATCGCTTCGCAGATGCGACCCACATCCCATGATGTGCCCGTTTCGATGATCGCCTTGCGCTCATCATCGATGAGGTAGACTGCGCCGAACGCTTCCTGCTGGAACATCCGGACATCGGCAAGGTGCGTTTCCGAGTCGAACGGAAGGCGTTCGAACGGCATCGACGCGAGGATGTCTCCGACGGCCATGTACCTTTCTCGGACCAGAAGAATTGCGACGCCTGAGCATGGCGGGAACGCTTTTCTAGCTCGGCGCGGCTGTCGCTCCGCGCGGCGGTAGCCAAGCTCGGAAACGGCGCGAGATTTAGGGTCTCGTCCCGCAGGGGTTCCCAGGTTCAAATCCTGGCCGCCGCAGCTCTCTCGGATGAACCGCCTACTTTTGAACATCCAACAAGGCGAGCCGTTCGAGCACGAGGTCCGCACGTTCGCGTTCTGGAACGGTGGCCGTCTCTATCTTCGTGAGGCCGAAGGGACTCAGATCCTTTCCGCGTGCGTTGAGGACCGCATCGTCTCGAATCCACCGGAAGGTTTCGACAAGATCGTTCCCGTCATCGGGGCCGAAGACCACCATGGCGATCGTTTCGGTCCCGACCCGAATCCCTGCCAAGCGAATTGCGTCCGCGACCTGACGCTGTGCCGCGAGATACCGCAACGTCTCCATTGAGAGGGTGTGCGCAACCATGGTTCTGCGTTCGTGAGCGCGCATCGCATGCCGCACCGCCGAATCCAAATGGTCCTGGCCGATGACGAGTTGCGCATCAGCCACCAAGACTTCGCATCCTTGTTGGGCCGCCCATTCGCGAGCCGTCTTGAGGCTCGCCTCGGGATTCGTGACGCGGCCGCGTGCCCCGAGGATTGCGTAGGTCAAGGGAAGTCCCCGAGGGCGGCCTGGCCTTCGATCTCGCGGACATCGACCTCGGCCCCGAGCTGCTCCTTGATTTTCTTCGCCAGCGCCACGCCAATCGCCGGGATACGCGCGAGGTCGTTCGGGTTCGCCTTCTGCAGGTCCTTCAGGGTCGTGTATCCCCGTTGGAACAGCGCCCGCCCTCGAATCCGACCGATCCCGCGTAGGGAGATCAACTCAAGGAGTTCCTCCTTCACACCGTACTGTACTTGGATCGTCAGGCGGGTCAGCGCGCGGACCTTCTTCTTGTTGAAGATCCTCCCGAGTTCCGCCATGGAGTACAGCAGCCACTCTCCCTGGTCGGTCATGCGCCGCACATCCCCCGGGCCGATCCCGAACTTCTTCGTTACCTCTTCCTCGGTGCGCTCCGAAGTCCAGTCGTGGAGGAGGGATGCGGTCTTGACCTCGGCCAGGAAGAAATCGTAGTCTTCGACCGGGAAGGTGAGGTCCGCTTCCTCGATCTTCTGTTCGACCCATGCGTAGTCGCCGCGCCGAAGGTAGAGCTTCGGCATGTCGGGGGTCGTGCAGATCGTCCAGAGGTGAAAGAAGGCGTCATCGCGCGACTCGCGAAGGGCGTCCCTCATCTTGACCGCACTGAGCGGGTCGATGTAGAGGTCGCTCGTTCGCTTGCCGAAGAACGTGGCTTTGAGGAATCCGTCGCGGCGGGTGATGAAGTCCTCCTTCTCGAGGAACGCGAGGACTTCGCGGATCTTTCCGTGAATCGCGTAGACATCTCCCGTGAATGCGAAGAACGTCCGATTGAAGAAGGCAAGGAGATCCTCTTCGGAATTCACGTGGCCGGTCGCGACGCTCGCGAGGACATGCATTCGGAGTGCGGGCTCGGATCCGAGTTTCGATTCGATTGCCTCCGGCTCGCTCCGGAAGTACTCGTCCATGAGGTCATCGATGTCGTCGATGTCCTTCGCGAAAAGGATCGCCTCGCCGTACGCGTCGTACTTCGGTCGGCCGGCGCGACCCATCATCTGCTTGACCTCAAGGACCGGGATCGGCGACAAACCAAGGTTCACATCGAATCGATTTAGGTCGCGGATAATGACTCGACGAGCGGGGGCGTTCACCCCCATCGCCAAGGTCGGGGTCGCGACGATGCAGGCAATATGGCGTTTCTTGAATTCCTTCTCCACGATCGCGCGTTGAGCGTTCGTGAGCCCGGCATTGTGAAAAGCAACTCCATTCTCGATGCATCTCGCAAGCCGCGCCCCCATCGATGTCGGCTCATCCTGAGCAGCCGCCAAGCTTGTCGCAACCTTCGCGAGGTGCTCCTGTTTTTTGTCCCCGAGTTCGCGCCGGATCTGCACTCCCAAACCTTTCGCGAGTGCCTCCGTGGACCTTCGCGTGCTGACAAAAACCAAGGCTTGTCCCCCGGAAGCCATGATATCGATCACTAGTCCCGAAATGTCGTCCTCGCCTTTCTTCACTTCGAGGAGCGATTGGTCAACGAAGTGCACAATACCGTCGTGATAGACTCCCTCCTTTAGCGGCACAGGCCGCCAGTCGCTCTTGATGTGCTCCGCTTCGAGCCACTTCGCGAGTTGATCGGAGTTCTTGATCGTCGCACTGAGGGCCAGGACCTGTGCCTTCGGATTCACCTGCCGCAACTTCGCGAGGGTGACCTCCAGGGTCGGCCCGCGGTCCGCGTCGTTGATGAGGTGGACTTCGTCCGCGACAACGACGGTCAATTGCTGCAACCAATTGATCCGATGCCGTAGGAGCGAATCAGCCCGTTCGGACGTCGCAACGATCACGTCGAACTTCTCAAGGGTCGGGTCGACCGAATCGTAGTCTCCGACGCTGATTCCGATTCGGATGCCGAGGGGCTCGAACTCCTTCAGGTCCTCGTACTTCTCCGCCGCAAGGGCGCGCAGCGGCACGATGTAGAGGGCTTTGCCGCCACGTAGCACGGATGCGAGGATCGCGAGATAGGCCACGAGCGACTTCCCGCTCGCGGTTGGAATGGCGAGGACGAGGTTCTCGCCCAAGAGGGCCGGACCGATCCCCTCGGCCTGGGGCGGATAGAGTTCTTCAATTCCTTGGCCCTTAAGAATCTCGACGACTCGAGAGTCGATCCCAAGGTCCGCGACACGCATCGCGCTTTGGATGCGAGGCGGTCCCAATAAAGGTTCCCCGGGGGACAGTGTTCGGAATCGAATTCGTTCGGGCTCCGAAAGTCTTTACGTCGTTTAGGTGTATCGAGAATCTCGTGGAGGCGCCTCCTTACGTCCCGACCGCACCACGACGGAAAATGAGTCGGCGAAAGCTGCTCGCGATCGTTGCGGCGGTCGCGATACTCGTCGGTGCCGTTGCAGCGTGGCAGATCCTTCGCCCGCGGACCATCGGTGAGGTCCTGGCGATGGACCACCTTCGACCGGGAAGCGAGATTTCGGTTCAAGGCACGGTTACCGCAATCGGAAGGGAGAACACGAGCGTCGGACCGCGCGCGTACCTCCAGCTCGATGGCAACAGTTTCTGCGGTGGGCCAGCGGCCTGGACCGGGAATCTCCTTGTCGACCCGAACGGAACGTACCGCATCGGAGAATCGTACCAGACGACCCTCCACGTTCAGGACTTCTCGATCGAAGGCGAGCCGGCCGTCTGGGTACCGGAACTCGCCTGTCCGTTCCCGGCGCTGTATCGCGCGATCGGTGTCGTCATCGATGCGGTCTCGAAGGTGAGGGACCTACCGCTCGTCTACAACCGAACCGACGCGGCCGGGTGGAGCGAATACCATATCCAGGTCCAGAACGCGACCGGCTTTGACCCGAACCTCATGCCGGTCGACCTCCTCAAGGTCCTCCCGCTCCACAGGAATCGGGGTCCGATCGATTCCGCGAATGCATGGCGGGACTTGGCGGACCGGGTTTTATCTGTTGAGATCGAGCGCGCTGGGGCCCAACGCGCAAGGGTTTTCGATTGCCGACCGAATGGCGTCGCTCTCGGCGTCGACCTCGCTCAATGGAACGTTGCGGTTCGTGGACGCGAATTCGAACGGACGGGTGGACTCGGGTGACCACATCGATGTCCGTCTCCCCCCGACGGGTTCTCCCAACCGATGGGATCCGTACCTTCTCCGCGTCGGGAATTGGTCCGCCAACGCATCCTTCAACGGATCGGGCGTCCACGCGATTCTCGTTGGACCGACCGGTCCCCTGGAAGCGCTGC
>DATEGJ010000021.1:0-2177 GCA_035280105.1 Thermoplasmata archaeon | reverse complement strand
ATGTGCGCGGGCGTTTTGAGAAATGCCTCGAGGCGGGTCGCGCGGTACATCGGCGTCGGCCGGCCGAGCCGGAAGTATGCTTCCCGCAGCTCCTCCGGGATCGGTTCCAATCGGTTCGGACTCATCTCCTGCCGGATGATCTCCTTCGGAAACAGCGGCTCGAACGCCTGTGGCGGCACCGGCTCCTTCGTCCCAGGATGGAGGTACGGCGGGAACGGGGCGGGCAGGTCTGGGAGGATGTTGTACCACGCGCGCGGTAGGTCATCGACGTCGAGGAGGATTTTCACATCGCGCGCGCCGGTCGGTTGAGGTTTGACGGCCTGCACCAAGACCACCGTTCCACGAGAGGGATTCTTTGGGCATTATATAACGATTATGAACGTCAATGTACGTTTAACGTCTACGTAAAGCGAAGACTTAACAGCACATGGAAGACTTCCGTACATTGGGCCAAGAGTATGTGGGCGAGGTTCCGAGGCTACTTCAAAGGATTTCCGGCGCAGGAGAAGGTCGCCCAGCTCATGGTCGTCTACGGCCTCCGGGTCCACGAGGGGAGTGTGTTCGCGGGCGAAATCCAGCTCTCCGACACCGCGATGGCCCGCGCGGCGGGGGTCGACCGCCGCGTCGTCACAGCGACCGTCGAGACGATCGAGCGGAACAACGATCTCAAGGCGTTCTTCGACAAGCTGCTTCCGGTCTGCCACCTGCGCGACATCGCGCCGCTGATGAATTGGGGCGCGATTGAGATCGTGCCGACGAACGCGTCGAAGCCGGGCATCCTGGCGGGTGTCGCAACGATCATTGCGCAAGCGGGAATCTCGATCCGTCAGGTGATCATGGACGATCCCGAAATCGTCGACGATCCGCACGGCTTCATCATCACCGAAGCCCCGGTCCCCGAACGTCTGCTTCCCCAGATCAAGCAGGTCGACGGCGTGAAGTCGGTCGTCCTCCACTGAGCGATATCCTTTTTGCCGGAGCGATGGCTGAAGGGTTCGTGGGTTGGCAGGGGCTGCTCCGCGTCGTGGATTTCCAGGCGCTGCTCTCCTCCCAACCGATCGTCGCGCACGCGATCGACAAGGCGCAACGAGCCGGCGGCACGTTGTCTCCGACGACCAAAGGTTTGCGAGAGGGCTACCAGCTCCTGGCGAAGACGTTGTGGACCCGCCGCGCATCGATTCGCCGGGTCCACGACCTGGCCTGGCTGGACCACACCGTCGTGTCGGCGGCGACGAGGCTCGGCCGAATTTGGGAGGGCGACGAAGGGCAAGCGGCAATTGCCGCCGTCGAGCCCTCGACCCAGGACGGCGTGCTGCGCGAGCTTCTGCCTCACGAAGGGTCTGATTGGATCGAGATGCCTGTGGAGGCGTATTCTGGAATCAGTCCCAATGTGAAGCTGGAGCGGGGTGTTTCTGGTCCTTTCCGAGTCGGGATCGTCCACGAATCCCGAGCGAAAATCCTTTCCGATGCGGCGGCGACGGCAAAGTTCAACGCACCGCCGGAAGCGATCACGGTCCTGGGGGAGATCGAAGCTCTATCCGCCGCGGCGCGACGGGCGGGAACACCGAGTGTCGCGGTCGTCTTCGCGGCATCCTCATTCGAGGATCGAGCCGCCGAATAAGCGCGCGTGGTCGCGCATCATGCACCGATCTTGGACGACCGTCTTTCCCGCGGTTGCGGCTTTCTTCGCGGCCTCGTCGTTGCGGATCCCGAGTTGCATCCACACCACGCTCGCGGGTCCCCGCACCGCCTGTTCGACGATCGGCGGGACGTCGACGGATGGGCGGAAAATGTCGACCGCGTCGTACGGAATCGGCACTGCGTCGAGCGAGGGATACGCCTTCTCTCCGAGAATCTCGGTCGCAGTTGGGTTCACGGGGATGATGCGGTAACCGTGCATCTGCATATACTTCGGGACGCGGTGTGCGTCTTTCGCGGGATCCTTCGAGCACCCGACGACCGCGATCGTCTTCATTTCCTGGAGGATCTTTCGAATGTGTTCGTCGTCGACCATGACGAGGATCGCAGGGCGAGCGTCGCGCTTAAGCCTTCGTCGGGAGGAGGCGTCCCACCGCCTCTCTCAGGGATGCGGCCACGTTCAGGTTCGCGACTTCTTTCGCCGTGAACCATCGGATCTCCGAGTGCTCGTCGTTCGCAATCCTCGGCTCCCCCACCCA
>DATEGJ010000020.1:0-3197 GCA_035280105.1 Thermoplasmata archaeon | reverse complement strand
TGGCAGGAACCGACGACCGGCGTCCCGAGAAAGTACTATCGACTGACCGCACGCGGTCGCTCCGCCCTAAAGGAAGCCCTCGCGATCTGGGACGCCATGACGGCGGGCGCCGAGCGCGTCCTCGAGGGAGCCCGATGACGTCCGCGGAGGAGTACCTTGGGAGCGTTCGCCGGGCTATGGTGGGGATGGAACCGTCCGTTCGTGACGACATCCTCCAGGAACTCAGGTCCCACGTCACCGAGTCGGTCTCCGCGAATGGCGGCAACGTCGGCGCTGCCCTCTCCGCCTTGGGATCCCCGACGGAGGTCGGTCGCCGGTACCGAGACGTATACGGATTCGGGCGCGTGTATCGTTTCCTGTTCGCGGTGATTTCGTTCTTGCTGGCGCTCCCATCGATCCCCGTTCTCGCGGCGGGAGACCAGAGCATCTTCCCGCTCAATCTCTCGATCCTGTTCCTCATCGTGGTCGCCGCCTGGGTCATGTGGGTCGGCGTCGCGGCTGGTTCCCGTGCGGGACTCGCGGCCGGCGTCGCCGCGCTGGTCGGACGGTTCGCCGCGTTCGGATTGGTCGCAGCCACCCAGCCTGGCGCGGTGACGACTCTGGGAGGGATCGGGCTGCTCGTGGCGGCCTCTGTCGCCCTCGTGATCCTGGGCTGGCTCCCGGGTACTGCGAAGAGAGCCTGGTCGAGTCCACGGGCGGAGCTCTAACCGCCCCGCCACTTTCTCACGATCACAGCATGGTCGAACGCCATCTCGTGATCGACGGCTGGATCCAGCAACAACACATCGGCGGCATCGCTGCCCGCCTCGAGCCGCCCTCCGACTTCATCGAGCGCATACGCGATCGAGATGACGTGCCCTCGTGGATCGCGCCTCGGATCGGAGAATACCCCGACGAGACGCGTCACCCGAGTCTCCAGTCCGGTTTCCTCCAGCACCTCGCGTACCACCGCATCCTGAATGGTCTCACCGAGTTCCACGAACCCTCCAGGTAGCGCCGCCATCCCGCGAAACGGTTCGTTCTTGCGGCGGACCGCGACCAGTTTTCCTTCGTGAACAACGAGCCCGTCTGCCGCAACGAGCGGGTGCTGCGGCCAGACCGCCATCGGATCACTCGAGGGATGGCATACGAATGTCGTGGTCTTTCGCGAAGCGGATGGCGTCGTCGTAGCCCGCGTCCGCATGGCGCACGACGCCCATCCCGGGGTCAGTCGTCAGGACGCGTTCGATTCGCCGCTCGGCCTCTTCGGTTCCGTCGCACACGACGAGTGCGCCCGCATGGGTGGAGTATCCGATCCCGACTCCGCCACCGTTGTGGACTGCGACCAGGTCCGCGCCCGCGGCGGTGTTGAGGAGCGCGTTCAGAAGCGGCCAGTCCGCAATCGCATCGGATCGGTCTTTCATCGCTTCCGTCTCCCGATATGGGGACGCGACCGAACCGGCATCGAGGTGGTCGCGCGTGATAACGATCGGTCCGCTCAATTCCCCCGAGGCAACCATCCGGTTGATTACTTTACCGAATCGCGCTCGCTCGCCGTAGCCGAGCCAGCACACGCGGGCGGGGAGGCCTTCCCACGGAACGAATTTCTCCGCGAGGCGGATCCACCGCGAGAGGGTCTCGTCCTTCGGAAACTCGCGGAGCACCACACTGTCCGTCTTGATGATGTCCTCCGCATTTCCGGTCACCGCGATCCAGCGGAACGGACCGCGGCCTTCGGCGAACAGCGGTCGGATGAAGAGCGGCACGAATCCTTGGAAGGCGAACGCGTCCTCGACACCGGCTTCTTTGGCCTGTCCGCGAATGTTGTTCCCGTAATCGAAGACGACACTGCCGCGCCGGAGGAACTCGAGCATCGAGCGCACGTGGATCGCGATGGACTCGCGAGACCGCCGCACGTACTCACCGGGGTTGGCGGCGCGTAAGTCAGCGGCTTCTTGCACCGTGAGCCCGCGCGGGATGTATCCGCCAAGAGGGTCATGCGCACTCGTCTGGTCCGTAACGACGTCGGGCGTGATATCGCGTTTCACGAGCTCCGGGTGAATTTCCGCACAGTTTCCGACGAGTCCGATGGAGAGTGGCGTGCCGCTCGCTTTCGCGTCCAGAGCCATCGCAAGGGCTTCGTCGAGTTCGTGCACGATCCGATCACAGTACTTGTTCGCGACGCGGCGTTTGATGCGCGCCTCATCGACCTCGACATCGAGGCAGACACCTTCGTTCATCTTGATCGCGAGAGGCTGCGCGCCGCCCATGCCTCCCATTCCGCCGGTCAGAACGAGACGACCTTTCAGAGAGCCGCCAAAGTGTTTCCGCGCGCAGGCGGCGAAGGTCTCGTAGGTCCCCTGCACAATGCCCTGCGAGCCGATATATGACCAGCCGCCGGCGGTCATCTGACCGTACATCGTCAGGCCGAGCTTTTCGAGCTCGTAGAATGTCTCCCAGTTCGACCACTTCGGGACGAGGTGCGCGTTTGCAATGAGGACGCGCGGGGCATCGCGATGGGTCTTGAAGACCGCAACCGGCTTGCCGCTTTGCACGATGAGCGTCTCGTCATCGCGGAGGGTCTTGAGCGTCTCGACGATTCGGCGAAAGGCGTCCCAGTTGCGGGCGGCTTTGCCGGTGCCACCATAGATGATCAGCTGATCCGGCTTCTCCGCGTTCTCGAGATTGTTCTCGAGCATGCGAAGAATCGCTTCCTGCCGCCACCCTTTGCACCGGAGCGAAGGACCGCGGGCCGCCTTGATTCGCTCCATGGGATGCCACCATACGCCCCATGCCGTGTATAGCTTTTTTCCTATCGAGAGACGGCGATGTTCACAGACGAGCCGTGACGACCGACATTGCTTCGTGACCGATCTCGTCGGCGCGCTTCAGGAGCTTTTCCACGCGCTCTTCCGCGGTGGACCGGAATGCTTCGTCTTTGATCGAGGCGAGGTTGATCGTGCAGTTGAGGCTCGCTCCGCGAATCGCGGATTCGGCGAGGAGGATTGCGACCGCCGCGTCGGTCGTCGCGCCCCGGCTGCCCTTCTTCACCGCGGCCTCCGCGAGTTCGAGTGCTTCGACGCAGTGCTCCATTGTCTCCAGCGGGACCTCAGTGGCCTTGCGGTAGGCGACCTGCATCGTAGCGACTCGCGCGGCCTTCTGGGCGTCGGTCGTCTTGGGCATGCGCATCGCGGCGATGACCGTGTCATACGCTCGGG
>DATEGJ010000019.1:0-2718 GCA_035280105.1 Thermoplasmata archaeon | reverse complement strand
GACCGCGCATCTCAATCGAGGTCGCGAACCCATGGAACCGAGGGTTGCCGCGGGATCACGGCAGGTCCGCGAAGAGGCCGAGGACGTGACCGAGGTCGCGGTATACGTCGATGATCGCGCGGCCTTCCGCGGCGGACATTCCGGTGATCTCGCCAACGCCCTCGCTGAGCTGCCGCAGCCGATAGACCGCGTCCGGCGTGTTGAGGTCGTCGTCCATGGCTCGTCCGAACGCGTCACGCGTTTGTGCGACTAAAGCATCGACCTTGCCCGAGGTCCCCGGCCCCGACGCCGACCGCGCCTTCTCGATCGCCGCTCGCATCGCAGTGTATTCTTCCTTGGCTCGGGCGAAGCATCCCTCGTTGTACTCGAAGTCCTTCCTGTACGGGGCGGCCAGGAGACATAAACGGATGACCTCGCCCAGGAAGTCTTTCAGAACCTCGCGGATCGTGACGAAGTTCCCGAGGCTCTTCGACATCTTCTCGCGTTCCAGCGTCACGAATCCGTTGTGCATCCAGAACCGGGCCCATTCGACGCCCCACGCGCCTTCGCAGATCATCGCCTCGCTTTCGTGATGCGGGAACTTCAGGTCGACACCGCCTCCGTGGATGTCGAGCGGGGCGCCGAGATACTTGTACGCCATCGCGTTGCATTCGACGTGCCAGCCGGGACGACCTTCGCCCCACGGGCTCGGCCACGACGGCTCGCCCTCCTTCGACCGCTTCCAGAGGGCGAAGTCGAGCGGATCCTCCTTGTCGCTACCGGGCGGGAGCGGATCGACGACGATGTCCTCGATCTTCTGGTGCGAGAGGATCCCGAACAAATGCTTCGCCTTCTTCGTTCGGAAGTAGACCTCCCCGTCGACGGCATAGGCATACCCCCGGTCGACTAAGCGCTGGACTACCGCAATGATGTCCGGGATGTACTCCGTTACCTTCGTATAGCGCGTCGCCGGCTTGACGTTCAGCGCGCGCATGTCATCGAGGAACGCGTCGATGAAGAACTGCGCGTACTCGAGGGGCGGCTTCCCGACCGCGGTGGCGCGTCGGATGATGACCTCCTCGATGTCGGTGAAGTTCTGAACGTACGTCACGCGGTTCCCGATGAACTCCAAGTACCGGCGGGCCGTGTCGAAATCGACGTAAGACCGCGCGTGGCCGAGGTGGCTGTAGTCGTACGTCGTGGGACCGCACACGTACATTTTGACCACGCCGGGGACGAGGGGCGCGAAGGGCTCTTTCCTCCGAGTGCGGGTGTTGTACAATCGAAGCGCCATAGGCTGTGCCGCGCCACTAGGACCGCGCTATTAATGCCTTGGCCCGGTCGGTCCGGCCTCCCCGGATGCGAGTCGCGCTCGAACGCGGTCGGCGAGGGCTCTCAGCTCCAACTCCGGGAGAAGCGGGGCAGGTCGCCCGAGGATCTCTGCGTTCAGCGGGTCGCCGGGCGAGTGCGGTGCGAGATGGAAATGCATGTGCGGGATGTGGCCGCCGAATACGTAGACGTATACGAGATCGGTCCCGGTCGCCTCGCGAAGCACCCGGGAGACTCGGCCTAAGACGACTCCGAGAGTCCGGGCCTCTTCTCCGTCCAGGTCGGTCAGATGCGGAATGTGCCGTTTCGGCTCGACGTATGAGAATCCCGGAACCTCGCTGTAGAGGCTCATCGTCACCCGCCACAGAGAATCTTCCCAGACGAGGACCCGACGAAAGGCCGCATCTCCGACGGGCCCGTTGCACATCGGACATCCGTCCTGCGGAATCGGGAGATCTTCCACCGCAATACCCCACCGCGGAACGGAGTGACGGACCTAAGAGACCTTCGTCCTCAATCGAACCGCGTCGCGGTGGAGCGAAAGCTATTTCTCGCATCGGGATTTGTCACGAATCGCGGGCCGATAGATCAGCGGAAGATCGCCGCCTTCGCAAGGCGGAAGCCGTGGGTTCAAATCCCACTCGGTCCACTCCTCGTCCTAGCGGCAGCCTATCATTTGTGTGAACCGGGTGGCCATCTTGATATGGCTTGAGGCTCCCGTTCGGGGATGCGTCCTGGGCCCCCGACGCACCGCGCGCGGACGACGAGGTGAAACACGATGGCGCTGCACACCCCGAAAGTGACGATCGGCACTCCCGAAGTGCGGCTCCAAACGGCCCTCGATGATCTCGCGAAGCGGCTCGAAGGCGTGCGGACCCTCGTCGTCGGGGATTCCAACGGACTTCCCGTGGCGAGCATCACCCGAGGCCCGAAGACGCTCGCCGCCACGGCCAGTGCGACAATGGTGCTGTCCGCCGCCGCGAGCGTCGCGTCGAACATGGGATTGTCCGGCCTCGAAGACGTTCTGCTGGAAGGGCCCGACTACAAAGTCCTCGTCCAAGGGCTCGGTCATGGGTTCTCGATTTTCGCGGTGTTGTCGTCCGAAGCGAACCTCGGAATCATTCGGCTCGTGATGAACCAGAAAGTGGCGGAAATCCGAACGATCCTCGATGACCTGCGCTAATCGACCAATCGCAGAACGATGTCGCAGTTCCGCGTTGCGCGCAGGACGGTGTCCTACGCCTTCTCTTTCGAGATGACGACGCTCTTGACGCGCGGAGCCGCCTCGGGGGCATCCTGCTCGAGGTAGGAAACGTAGCCGGAGCCGACGTTGAAGTGCACGACGGAGACTTTGTTCTCCAGCTCGACGATTGATTTCCCGGACTTCCGCTTCATGAAATCCCTACTCCA
>DATEGJ010000018.1:0-10501 GCA_035280105.1 Thermoplasmata archaeon | reverse complement strand
ATGTGCTATGGTTGTTTGACCATAACAACCGGGTGCCGAATTATCAGCGGGGAGGTGATAACCACACAAGACTTTTGTAGGCGTCGACCGTAGCCGGGATCGTGCGGGAGGAGGACATCGTCCGGGCGCTCGAGACCCTCGGTCTCACCGGGAAAGAAGCACGCGCCTACCTGGGCCTCTTCCGGAACGGAATCTCGAGCGCTCAGCAAGTCAGCCAATTCCTGGAGGTCCAGTACCCGGCGGTGTACCGGATCCTTCAATCGTTGCAATCGAAGGGATGGATCGAGGTTTCCCAGGAGCGACCGAACCGCTACCGCGCCCGCGCCCCACGAATCGTGGCCGAGGAGGCGCGCCAGGCGCGGGGTGATGACCTCGCCGCGGCCGTGGAGGTCGTCGGTGGATTGAAGGAGGCGAACCCGCCCATGGACCGCGAGGCCGGGACCGATCTCTGGATCTACAAAGGAGCGGAAACAATCGGCCGCAAGCTCCGAGAAGTCGTCCTGCTCAGCACGAGCCAAATCCTGTGCGTGAGCCCTTTCTCCGTCGCACCGGAAGTCCTGCGACTGTTGTTCGATGCGCTTGGTCGCTCCCGCCGGCTCGTCCGGGTGGTCCTCAACGAGACGAACCGAGCGGATCTCGCAGACATCGGCGGCCTGCTCGGTCGGAACACGCGCGTCCAATTCCGCTTCCCTTCGCGCCCGCTGTCGAAGACGCGCCTCGCTCACACCTATGTGTTCCCGAGCGACGAGGAAGTGTTCATCTTGAATTCGTTCTACCGGGATGGGGAGTTCGTCCCCGACAAACTTCAGGGGCTGTGGGTCGGCGACATGGACTTCGTCCGCGTGCAGCTCGAAGCGATGCTCTTGGACCTTTCGGAGCCGCGAACGCGAAGGGCCTTACCTCGGTCCAGCTAAGCGGATCTCCGCCGTCACCGCGCTTCCTAGGCTCGGGTCTTCTGTCGCTTCTCGAATTCGTCGAGCGACACATCTTCGATGTGCGTCGAGCAAGGACTCGATCCGCGGCGTTACCCCGCGAGCTGTTTGTCGAACTTGCCCGCTTGGATTTCTTTCGACGATTCCTTGGCGGGTTTTCCTTCGACAGTGACGCCCATCGACACACACGTGCCGACGACTTCCAGGACGCGGCCCTTCAGGCTCCTCGCCAACATCGCGTCCTCCTTCATCTTGGCAATCCGGATCGCTTGGGTCAGCGTGAGGTTGCCCACGCGGGTCTTCCCTGGGTCGCCGGAGCCTTTCTCGGCCCTCAGCTCCTTCATGATGAGCGCGGACGTCGGAGGCGTCCCCACTTCGATCGTGAACGTCTTCGTCTTGGGATCCACGAGGAGGGTGACGGGGACCTTCATTCCCTCGAACGACTTCGTCTTCTCGTTAATCGCCTTCAGGATCTCGACGATGTTCACGCCGAGCGGCCCGAGGGCCGGCCCGAGCGGCGGCCCGGGTGTGGCTTTCCCGCCATCGACGAGCACTTCGAGTTTCTCGACCATCGGAGGCCTTCGCGACGTGCCAGGCCGACATAAACGTTTCGTCCTCGCAGGAGCGCATTGGGTTTGATTACCGGGGGTCGGCTCGACGCTTCTCGATGACTGCGAGGCCGTTATTGTGATAATATCGGAAGACCCATAGATCCGAGCGTCCTCGCACGACCTCTTCGACGGCCCGCCACACCGCCGGATAGCTGGTCGTGTCGTGGAGGCTGATGGCCCCTCCCGGCACGACGAAAGGCTCGAATTTTCGAAGTTCGTCGATCGTTCGTGCATAGCGGTGGGACGTGTCGATGAAGAGATGGTCGATCGGTTGGTTCCAATCGAGGGCGAGATCGTCCGTTTGGAGGAAGGTCCAAAGGTCCTGAAGGCCCGCCGCGTGCACGCGCGCGGTCGCAATCGGGCACGGTTCGATGTCGACGCTCGTCAGACGACCGCCGATTTCTTTCGAGGCGAGCAGGAGGGCAATCGTCGAATCGCCGTCTCGGGTACCGAGCTCCAGGACCCGCCTGCGCTGGCCATCCAACGTCAAGCGGTAGAGAGTTGGGAGATGCGCGAAGATGTCCGAACACCGTGAGAACAGTTGCTCGGAGGGCAACGCTCCGTCGGGATTGAGCGGCTGAAGTAGCAGAGGTTCGATCTTCCCGATCTGCTGGAGCGCGTCGTAATGCTCCCTCCCGAGGAGAAGGGCTTGTAGGCCCGCGCGAACCCCGTGGGATTCTAAGGCCTGGATGCCCGCCAGTGCCCGAGCCCGCAATCGCAGGCCATGCGGCGGTTTCGGGCGCGTGTCATCCACGGTAGCGCGAATCCGTCATCTCCACTATAACGATTCGCCGCTTGCACGAAGGACCACGACGTCCGATGTTGGCGCTACTTCTCTTCTTCCTTCTGGAGGACGCGCACGCTATCGCCTCGCACCGTGACCGGGATCCGCACCATCGCTTCGAACAGTTCGACGGTGATTTCCTCCTTCGTCTCATCGATCTTCATGACCCGCGCTTTCTCGCCCTTGAACGGACCGGCGACGAGTTCGACGATGTCGCCTTCCATAATGCCACTGACGATCGGCTTCGGGGTCAGGTACGCCTCGATCTCATTGAACGCGATGCCGGTCGACTCCCCTTCGCCCTTCACGACACCGCGCGCGCGGCGCAGTCCGCGAACGATCTCCTCGAGCCGATCCGGGTTCATCGATTCGACGTACACGTATCCCCGGAAGTTCGCCGGGACGAGGATCGAGAACACGCCGACATCTTTCGCCCTCGCCCGCGCGTAGATGGCGTCCGCCACCGCGCGCTCGTGCCCGATCGACGATTTGACCGCCAAGATCGCCTGGCGCGCGCTGAAGCTCAGCGTCTTCGCATCGAAGGCGTTCGGATCGCCCTTCGAGATCGCGTTCACAACGACGTTCAGGCGGTCTCCATAGCGGGCGCCTTTCGGACATGTCACGGTCAGGGTGAGTTCCCGTTGACCGTCCGCGATCAGCATGAACTCCTTCTCCGTGATCTTCGTGTAGGTGACGTCCCAGACTTTCGGCTCGACGCCGTATACCTTGCCGGTCCACTCCGGGGGGTCCGGCAGCTCGGAATTGTAGACGAGGTCGATCTTGATGCGGATCGTGTCGTCCTCGGTTCCCGTGTTCGTCACGATGACGGGGTACTCCTTCGTCTGACCCGCGGTCAGGGAGACTTTCTCTTCCTTGAGGTCGAGCCGGACGCCGTAATGACCGACCGAAGGCGGTTCCGGTCGCGCCTCCGGTTTCGGCTCCCGCTTCGAGAGATCGTCAAGGAGTCCCATGGTCCGGTTACCTCACGAATCCGAAG
Organism: Thermoplasmata archaeon; assembly: GCA_035280105.1. GTDB lineage: Archaea > Thermoplasmatota > Thermoplasmata > RBG-16-68-12 > RBG-16-68-12 > RBG-16-68-12. The sequence goes on along the minus strand of DATEGJ010000018.1, from coordinate 7,177 downwards.
ATCCCGCGGAACGCGCCCGGTCCGTACCGCATGATGAGATAGATTAGGAAGCCGAGGGCACCGATCGCGGCGATCCCGAGGCCCGTGATCAGGACGACCTTCGAGTATTCGTCGGAGGTCGGCTTACGGGCCATCTTGAGGACGCGGCCGTACTTTCCTTTCCCGAGGCGCTTCATGCGCTCCTCGATCCGACGCTGCACGTCCCAGCTCTTGTCCACGATGTCCGCCATGGCCGTCACCGCACGATGTCGACGCCGGAATGGGGAGTCCGCAGGTGCTCCCCGGGACCCAGGATCTGCTTCGATCGGACGCCGGTCAGGATGAGCATGACGCGGAGCCTGTGCTCGAGGCTCGGGTCGACCGCCGCACCCCAGATAATCCGTGCGTTGGGTGCGATGCGGCTCTGCACGATTTCCGCGACCTTCTCCGCCTCGGCCACGCTCATGTCGTTGCCGCCAGTCACGTTCACCAGCGCGCCCGTTGCGCCGCTGATGTCGACGTCGATCAGGGGGGAGTTGATCGCTTCTTCGATGGACTCCTCGGCCCGGTTGTCGGAATCGTTCTCGCCGAGGCCGATCATCGCCACACCGCCACCCTTCATGATCGTCTTAATGTCATTGAAGTCAAGGTTCACGAGGCCAGGTTTCGTGATGACCTCCGTGATTCCTTTGATGGCCCGCATCAGGACGTCATCCGCGACCCGGAAGGCCGCATTCAGGGCAAGACGCGGCACGACTTCAAGCAGTTTGTCATTCGGGATGACGATCACGGTGTCGGCGAAGTTCCGGAGCTTCTCGAGACCGAACTCTGCGTTCTCCGCTCGGATCGCTCCTTCGGCTCGGAACGGGAAGGTGCAGATGGCGATCGTGAGGGCGCCCGCTTCCTTCGCCAGCTGCGCGACGACCGGCGCGCCGCCGGTCCCGGTGCCGCCACCGAGTCCGCACGTGATGAAGATCATGTCCGCGCCATGCACGACGGACCGCAGTTCGTCCGCGGCCTCTCGGGCGGATTCCTCGCCGACCTGCGGCAACGCGCCGGCTCCGAGCCCGCGCGTGACCCGTCGTCCGAGGAGAAGCTTGTGAGGCGAGCGGATCGTGAGGAGGTGCTGCGCGTCGGTGTTCGCCGCGTACAGCTCCGCTCCGACAATCCCGGACTCGACCAGGCGGTCGATCGTGTTGCAGCCCCCGCCTCCGATGCCCAGGATCCGGATGTTCGTACGGAGGCTGGCGAGGATTCGCTCGAGCTCGGCGTCTTCCGCACCGACGCCAAACGATTGCGTGGGGGAATCAGGCACCCGGGGTTCGGAACCCGTTCGGGTGACGACTTCCTTGACAATGGAATCCATGGTCCGGCCTCCGGCTGCCCGAGGAAGCGAATAAAGCAACCGCGAAGTCCACGTAAAGGAGGGGCGCTAATAAAGATTGCGAGGTCTGCGACATCGCGACGCCACTCCGGTCACCGCGGACTCGTGACAACTAGCGAATCACGTCGATCCCGACGCGGGCCCGCTCCTCCGACGGATCGCGGCGCCCAACGATCTGCTTCGATTTGACGCCGGTCGCGACGAGCATGACGCGCAGCGTGTGTTCGAGGGACGGGTCCACCGTCGCGCCCCAGATGATTCGGGCCGTCGGGGAGACCTTCGTCTGCACGACCTCCGCGACGCGCTCCGCTTCCGAGATCGTCATGTCGTTCCCGCCGGTGACATTGATCAGGACGCCGTGGGCCGTCGAGACGTCGACCTCCAGTAGCGGTGAGTTGATCGCTTCCTCGATCGCTTCGACCGCGCGATTATCGCCGACGGCCTGGCTCTCGCCGAGACCGATCATCGCGACGCCGCCGCCCTTCATGATCGTCTTCACATCGTTGAAATCGAGGTTCACGAGGCCGGGCTTCGTGATAATCTCCGTGAGCCCTTTGATCGACCGCATTAGGACCTCATCGGCGAACTTGAACGCCATGTTGAGGCTCTGCCGCGGCACGAGGTCGAGCAATTTGTCGTTCGGGATCGTGATGACCGTGTCGGCCGCGTCGCGCAGTCGATCCAGCCCCCATTCGGCGCTCTCCATTCGCAGCTTGCCTTCGCCGCGGAACGGCAGGGTGACGACCGCAATCGTCAGCGCGCCCATCTCCTTCGCGAGACGGGCGACGTACCCGCAACTTCCGGTTCCCGTACCGCCGCCGAGGCCGCACGTCACGAAGACGATGTCCGCGCCCTGCACGATCGCTCGGAGTTCCTCTTCCGCCTCGCGGGCCGCTTCCTCGCCGATCTGCGGCAGCGCGCCGGCCCCGAGGCCTTTTGTGATTCGCCGGCCCAGGAGGACTTTCTTCGGCGACTGGATGTGGAGCAGGTGCTGGGCGTCCGTGTTGCAGGCGTAGAGTTCCGCACCCACGATACCTTCGCCATACACGCGGGCGATCGTGTTGCAACCGCCACCGCCGAGTCCGACGATCTTGATGTTCGTTCGCATCTTGCTGAGCATCTCTTCGAGCTCGGCGTCGACGCGGCTGTCTTCGAACGCGGGTGCACTCCCTTCCCGGGCGAGCACGTCCTCTAGCATGGAGTTCATTCCTTCACCTGCAACGCCTGCGAGTTCATCCCATCCCGCAAGATGAGTTCGTATCCGGAGCACGCTATTTAAAAGTTGTCCGACGAGCGTCTGCCGCGTTGACAAACGCGGCATAACACATGCCGAAGAGGCCGTTACGCGAAGAGAAGCGACTCCGCGGCCTTGCGGACCGCCGACATGGCCGACGCCGGTGCGGCGACCATGACGACCCAGTCCACGACTTGCCGCAACTGAAGCGCGCGGCCGAGCGGGCTCACCTTCGAGAATGGCTTCGCCTCGTCGCCATCAAGGATCAGGACCTCCGTCTTCGCGATCCGCGGTTCACTCAAGAGGAGTTCCGGCAACGGGACGTCGACGATCACCTGACCCGGGTCCAGACCGGCGCGCTGCGCAATCCGGTCCTCTACGCGCTGTCGTTCATCGGTGTCCTTGAACGTCGCAAGGACGGAGCGAGCGGACTCCGTCACTTCATCGCGATCGTACGACACGACGCGTTTGTACAGCTTGCGGTACTTGAGCCGCAACGCGATCTCGCGCTGGAACGGGCCCTGGTGGACGAGCCAATTGAGGAGCTCGTGGTCCACCATCTTCTGAATCTCCCCGATCGGTGCGGCGGATCGCTCCACCGCGCGAGCGAGCATTTGCTCCGCAATCCGGACGGTCTTGTGGAAGTACACGGACGAATACATGAGGCCGCGGGCGACGAGCATCCCCTCGAGGGCGGGCAGGCCCTTGCGGTCCAACGCGATCTCCCCGTGATGGAGGCGGAGCGTCTGGAGGAGCCGCGCGAAATCGATCATCCCGTGCGGCGCTCCCGTGTAGTGCGCGTCCCGCATCAGGTAGTCGATCTGGTCCGCATCCATCGGGCTGTGGATGAGCTGAGCGAGGTAGCGCTTCCGGTCCTTGCGCGTGCCCGGGATGAGGAGACTCGCGCCCCGGTCGGACGGTCCTCGGATCAGGGCCGCGACCGCGTCCGGTACCACGCCGTGCTTCTCAAGGACCTCGCGGATTCGAAGGACCTCGGGGAACGCCTTGCGGTCGTCCGCCGACACGTTGTCATCGAGGCCCGTGATGATGCGTTGCGTGAGGTGCATGTGATCCACGGCGAGTTCGCGGCTCAGTACGTGCTCGAGCGTGTGGGAGAATGGACCGTGTCCGACGTCATGGAGCAGCCCCGCCGCCTGAACAAGTTTTCGTTCCTCCTCCGACAGTCCGAGGGCTCTCGCCATCTCGCCCGCCACGTGGCCGACGCCGAGGCAGTGTTCGACGCGGGAATGGTTGGCGCCCGGGAAGACGAGGTACGTCAGGCCGACCTGCCGGATCGAATTCAGCCGCTGGAGCTCGAGGGTCTCAAGGAGCTCGAGGGTCAACGGTTCGAGCCGGATCGTCCCATGGACGGTATCCGTGATCGTCTTCAGGTCCGCCATCGTAACGGCCGACGTGCAGGAGCCGATAAATAGGTTCGTTCTGACCGTTTCGCGAATCGTCTGCCGATCGAAGCGGCCCGCCTGCATCGGATGGCCCAATCGCAAGGACCAAGGCTACTGCCGCTTCCGCCCCGCACCGGTGAGGAATCCCCAAAGCGTCCGCGGCGTCCGACCTCTGAGCCGGGCTTCCTCTGACGGCCACCACCGTCGATAGAGAAACACCTGCCCGATGAGGGAAAGGACTACGAAAGCCACCATGACCCCGTAGACCCAGGCGGGAGCGGCCCCCTGGCCGGGATACCACGGATCGAGCGCATACCGCACCTGAAGCGCGCCGAGTCCGTCCCACACCAAGCAGGCACCGATGAAACACGAGCGCAAGAATTCCTGCCGAAACCAGTCGTTCCACGATGCGAGCGCGACCTTGCGCATCCGGCGTTGCATTTCCGCGTGGCGGTCCGTCGCCTCGAACTCGACCCTTCGACCATCAACGCCTTTTCCGAGTCTCATACGGTTGGCCGATCCCCACGCGGCTCAGTAGAGGTGGCACGAGACCACGTGCCCCGGCCGCACTTCCTTCAGCTCCGGTTCGACGAACGTGGGAAGGAAGAGGAGCACCGAATCGCCCTCGATCGAAACCCGGCTCAGCGCTTGATAGCCGCGGAACGAGTCGCCTTCCTCGGCGAGGATCTTCTGGATGAAGGCGGAGACCTCGGCGGCGGTCCCCGGGACCACGTTGAGTCGGATCGAGAGGCCCTCGACCACCACGGACTGAACCATCCGGGGTTCGAGAGATCCTTCGTCTTCCCGATGCCGAAACGATTGATCAAGGGCCTTGACGAGCTCCGGGGGCATCCACCCGCATTTCTCGAACGACGCAGGGCAGCGCGGGTGGAACCGGCATCCGGCCGGAGGGTTCGCGGGGCTCGGAACGTCTCCTTTGAGGATGATGCGATCGCGATGGGTCGTCGGGTCCGGAATCGGGACCGCAGACAGGAGAGCTTTCGTGTACGGATGCAACGGCTCCTCGAAAATGTCGTCGGTCGGAGCGAACTCGACAATCTTTCCAAGGTACATGACGGCGACGCGGTCCGAGATATGCCGCACGACGGCGAGGTGGTGCGAGATGAAGAGGTAGGTCAGCTGAAGGTCCTTCTGCAAATCCTTCAGCAGATTCAGGATCTGCGCCTGGACGGAGACGTCCAGCGCACTCGTCGGCTCATCGAGGACGATGAAACGAGGGTTGAGCGCAAGGGCCCTCGCAATGCCGATCCGCTGACGTTGCCCGCCGCTGAACTCGTGCGGGAAGCGGTAGGCGTGCTCCGGATTCAGGCCGACTCGGGCGAGGAGGGCCGTGACACGGTCACGGAGCGCCTTGCCCGTCAGAACGATCGAGCGGACCGTCATCGTGTTACCGCATACCGGGCACGGTCGCGTCGCTTCGGCGGTCCCCGGCGCATTTGTCGGGACCCGGCCTTCCAAGTCCTCGAAGTGATTGCAATTCGGACACACCCACCGCGGAATCTTGTGGATCTGGAGGGGCTCGCCAACGATGTCTCGCACGATGAGGCGAGGATTGAGGGATGAGAATGGATCTTGGAATACGATCTGCATCTCGCGGCGGAGGGCCCGCAACTCTTCTCGGTTCAGGCTCGCCAAATCGTATTGGCCGCCGAGTTGCTCCAGTTGCGCGCGGAGGGTTTCGATTTCCTCGGGTCCTTCCGGACGCACCCCGCTTTCTTGGAGCGCGACCTGCATCGCGATCAGTTGATTCCAGAGACGTCGGACCTGCGGACGCAGCGGGGGAGGCAGCTCGAGGTACACCGCACCGTCCGTCGCCCGGATGAGAGCGAGGACCGTCCTCCCGACGGTCGTCTTGCCGCAACCGCTTTCGCCGACTAGGCCGAGGGTCTCCCCCTTGTAGATGCTCATGTCGATTCCGTCGACCGCGCGGACTGAGCCGACCTCGCGACGGAACAAGCCCCCGCGGATCGGGAAGTACTTCCGGAGACCCATGACGTCGAAGAGGGGTTCCTGCATCTCACGCGACCTCCGCCGGGGCCTCGTATAGGTAGCAGGCGACCGTGTGGCCCGGCGAGATCTCCAGGTCGCGGGGTCGTCGGGACTTCAGGAGCGTGAACACCAGCCGGGAGGAGTCTTCCTTGATTCCCGTGATGGCCTGGAGCATGACCGAGGTCGCCCGTTCCTTGTCGATCCGATCCTTGATTGCCACCATCGCGTGCGCACCGACATCCCCGTCGGCGAAGGAGACGGTCAGGCTGAACGGACTCTCCGATTTGAATTCCGCGAAGACGTCCTCATCGAGGCCGAGATCGGTCGCGTATTGCTTGATTGCGGGCTCGAGGTCGCGGGCGTCCCAGCCGCAATGGCGCATGACGGCGGGACACCGGGGATGGAAACGGCACCCGCTCGGCGGATAGATGAGGTTGGGAACGGAACCCTTGATCACTTCGAGTCGCTCGCGGCGCTCCGCATGGCTCGGGATCGCCTTGAGGAGACCTCGCGTGTAGGGATGGAGCGGGTTTCGGAAGATCTCGAGGACCGGAGCGCTTTCGATGACGTGTCCGCCATACATCACGGACACGCGATCACACATCTCCGCGATGACCCCAAGATCATGGGTGATCAAGACCATCGACGGACGCCCGCGACCCTTCAACTCCTTGAGCAGTTCGAGGATCTGCGCCTGGATTGTAACGTCGAGGGCAGTGGTGGGTTCGTCCGCGATGAGCAAGAGCGGGTCGCACGCCAAGGCGATCCCGATCATCGCGCGTTGGTTCATGCCGCCGCTCAGTTCGTGAGGATAGTTCGTCACGACGCGCTCCGGATCCGGAATTTTCAGCAGGCGAAGGACCTCGGCCGCCTCGTCGATTGCCTGGCGATTCAGCGGATGCATGACCCATCGTCGAACGATTGGAACCCGTGCGAGGAACGTCCTTGAAAGCTTCCTGCGGGCTCGCTGGTGCTCCGGATTAACGGTGAGGACGACGCGGCCTTCCTGGACTTTGGGTGGGGCGAGGACTTTGCCGAGGACCGACCACGCCGCGGTCGCTCCTTCGGTGGCATTGAAGAGGGTCTTGAGACGGGCCGCGAGCGTCTCGGGGCTGACCCCGGCCGCGGGCGTCACGACGACCGCGGATGGACTAGGGATTCGGGCGT
>DATEGJ010000017.1:0-8468 GCA_035280105.1 Thermoplasmata archaeon | reverse complement strand
AGACTGCGTTGTCAGCGCGCGCTTGTCCTTTGTCCCGGCGAATCCGATCCGGCGTCGGCTGATGTGTAATCGCCGAGCGAGTTCCCGCACGAGGCGGTTCGTCTCCCAGTTCTGGACGCGGATCGTCGCAATCGTGACGGGGCCGTCGAGCACCGGTTCCAGCGCTGAGGGAATCTCCTCGACCACGAAATCGTCCGCGCGGCCCTTGATCGTGCCGCCGACCCCGCGCGTGGACGTCAGGTAGCCGTCGATCCCGACGCCGCGTTCCATAGGCCTACGCGGGCCCCTTCTCGACGATCGCCTTCGCGGCGCCAAACTCGGAGGCGAGGCCTTCCGCAACGCGCTTGATGGCGGCTTGCGGGCTGCCTTTCTTGACCTTGATCGTCAGGACAGGCTTGTCGAGCTGCGGGTGTCCGGTGTAGTACAGCGCGTCCTCGACGTCCGGGTCTTTCAGGAGCGCGGTGATGAGCGGATAAATGACCGTGTCGTCCGGATTCAGGATCTCGATACGGACGGAGTCTTTCTGCTTTTCGAGGATGCGCAGCTGCATGGGATGGTGCGGAGCGGCTCCGCCGATTTAAGGCTTTGCGGCGCGCGCGGTCTCGGTCAGCCTTCGCGGTGGTCGTGGACCCGAAACGCGTTGCCGAACGGGTCCCAAACGACCCCGCCGTTCGCGCTACCCCGCTTCACGCGAATCCCCTCCGATTCGAGAAGGTCCGCCGCCCTCTCGAAGTTCTCGACGTGGAACTCGAACGGTGTGTCCTCGCCGCCCGGTCAGTAGGCCACCTTCGAGAGCTTGTCCGTGCGCCAGAGGGTGACCTGCCCACCGTCCACTTCGACGACGGTCCACACGGGGCTGCCCTTCCCGACCACGCGGAATCCGAGGAGGTCGCGATAGAACGCTACGGCCTTCCGCATGTCGTCCACCGGGAGGATGAGGTGGCCGATGTCCTGGATGATCGCCATGTCCCGCGCATCCCGATCGAGGCATATCAACCCGTGGGCGGGCCGGTTCCGACGACGTTCGAACGAATCTAAATACAGCGCCGGAGCTTCGAGGAGATGCAATGGCCTCTCCCGATGTCCCGACCGCGGACACCTTCGAAGCGGAGGCCCAAGGCCTCCTCGATGCGATCGCGAAGGCTCGCAAACGGGTCGAAGGGATCGCAGGCCTCATCGACGGAACGCTGGACCGCTTTCGGGAGCGCGTGGACCGGCTCATCCGCGAGAGCGAGGTCGACAACTGGCGGCAAGTTCGGATCTTCACGCGCGACGTTGACGCGATCGCCGGCGATCTCGCGAAGGCATCGAAGGAAAAACGCCTCGCGCTTCGCCTGGTGGCGGGTCTCGACGCCTCCCTGCGGAAAGCGCGGAAGCGAGACTTCTACGGAGCTCGGAGAGCGTGGCGGAAACTCGACAAAATCGCGGAGCAAGGCGCGGAGGTCCGGCGCCTCCAGCTCGCGTACCGCGAGGGATATCGTTCCGTCGAAGCCCGAATCCGCCAGCTGCGGGCCCAGATCGAACGCCTCGAGAAAATCCCGAAGCCGCCGATGTCGCCGGAGGACGCGCAAGCCTTCAACGAGCGCGTCGATGCGTTCAACGCGGCCGCGAGCGCCGCCTACCTCGACTTCCTCGCCCGGAACCGCGCGGATGTTGCGATCCCATTGCTCCTCGAAGCCGCGCAAGGTAGCGGCATCGGGATCCCCGCGCCCCCTCCGGGATCGGATCCGGAGCCGCTGCTACGCCTGCTGAACAACGCCAGCCCGCAGGGAGAGGCGTTCCGGACCCGCTCGTTCTACGGATTGCTCGAGCTTCCGGGCTACTCGGATGCGAAACTCACCCACGTGTTCGGCGACGCGCGTCTGATCCGAAGCGCGCTCGATGCGGCATGGACGTGGCTCAAGTCGATCCGCGATGACGAGCGGCGCTCGTTGCAGATCCAGTGGACCGAGGACGTCATGGTGTTGAAGCGACGGGCCCCAGCGGTCGTCGCATTCATCGAACGCCTTGGGAAGATGAACGATGCCGCGGACATCGGGCGAGAGATCGTCGAAGAACTGTCAAGCGGTCGGTTCGAGTCCCTCCAAGCGTCGGCGCGCATGTACGCTACCTTCGGCGATGCGGCCGCGCGAAAGTGGCGCGGCCTCCTCGAGAAAGACATCGAGGAAATGCGGAAGGAGGCGACCTCCCTCGGCGGGGTCCTGAAACGATTCCCCGACCCGGGAAAGGTCGAAGCCGGTGGGAGCTAAGTTCTCATGAGGCGAAGGGACAAGTGCCCGATGCACAATGACCCCGCGGTAGACGTCTATGGTGCAGAAAGTCATTGACGTAGTCGGTGTCTCGCCTGTCAGTTTCGCGAAGGCAGCTCAGAATGCCGTGTCGGAGGCGGCAAAGACAGTCCGAGGAATGCGGTGGGCGCGGGTCGGGGAGATGGAGCTCGAACTCGACGGCTCGAAGATCAAGTCGTACCGAGCGACAGTGCGGATCTACTTCAACATCGAGCGGTGAGCGTTCGCGGTCACGCGGTCGGATCGACCAATCCCTTAACTCTTCGGGACTCGATACCGACGGACGGGGAACGACCGATGGGCCTCTTCGTGATTTGCGCGTATCGACCGAAAGCAGGGAAAGAGAAGGTTCTTCGCAAGATTCTGAAAGACCACGTCCCGATTCTGAGGAAAGAGGGCCTCGCGACCGAACGCCCCCCGTACCTGATGCGAGCCGCCGATGGAACGTTCGTGGAGGTGTTTGAATGGAAATCGGCCAAAGCGACCGAGCAGGCGCACACCAATCCTGCTGTGCTCGCGATGTGGGCGGATTTCGATCGGGCCTGCACCTACGAAACGCTTGCGAATCTCGCGGAGAGCAAGCACCCGTTCTCCGACTTCACGCCGGTCGATTGAAAGTCAGGCCTTCTGACGGAATTCCATCTGCTGGAAGACCAGGATCGTAAGGACGAGCATCGCAATCGTGAAGACAATTAGGACGGCGGCCGCGACTCCTGCGGAGACATAGGGCCGATATCCCACATATGGCCCGACCGCGATCATGTCCCTCAAGATCGACCGCAAGTAGTGGATGATGCTCAGCTTGGGCACGTCCCCGGGGATCGCGCCCACAATCGACTCCCACACGAAGCCGATGAGTAGGCCGACCGCGAGCGGCTTCCGAAGGAGGACGGAGACGAAGAGGAACAAGGCGCCGTACGCGATCGAGGCGAGGATGGTCGCGACGAGGAAACCCGCCAGCACATCGCTGTCGGTCCCGAACCCGGTTCCCGAATACGCCTCGGTGACCGCATACGCGAGCACGACGGGCGGAATCAACAGCACGAGGACCGTCACGACGTAGGCGAGGTACTTCGACGTCGCGATCGCGGGTTTCGAAATCGGGCGGGTGAGCAAGTACGGCAACGTATTGTCGTCAATCTCTTCGCGGATGAGCGTGGTCGCATTCACGAGCGTGATGAAAATGACGACGATCTGGAGGAAGAGCGGGACCATGAGCAGCTGAAACAAGTTGATGTCGAATGTCGCGACGCGGCCGGCTGCAAGGCCCACCGTAACGAGAAACGGCACCGTCGCAAGAAAGGCCATCGGGATGACGCGACGAGTCCCCAGGAGATAGCGGATCGTCGTGGCGAAGACAGTCCAAGACTTTCGGAATGATTGCACGACGTCCAGCCGCTCACCCCACGAGGTATCGGAAGACCGCGTCGAGGCTGTCGTCAGGGCTCTCGACCCCACGCACGTCGAGGCGACGACTCACGACCGCTTCGGGCAGTTCCTTGTAGAACACGTCGGGCTTCCGCGTGCGGACGAGGAGCGTGTCCTCCGAAGGGAACTCGAAGGAGACGATGTGCTCCATTCCCGCGAGGGCCTGCGCGAGGTCCCGCGGACGCGGCGTGACGAGTCGGACGGCGTGCGGGTGCTCGTCGATGAGAGCGCGGATCGCCTGGATGTCCCCCGAGGCGATCGCCTTCCCGTTGTGGATGAGCACGATGTTATGCGTGATCCGTTCGATCTCGTACAGCACGTGGGTCGACATGATGACATGGCCGCCGTTCCGAGCGAAATCCGAGATCGTCCGGAGGATGTGCACCCGGGCCAGCGGGTCCGCGCCGGACAGTGGCTCGTCGAGGACGAGGACCTTAGGGTGGTGGGCCAGCGCCTGTGCGAGCTTCGCACGCTGACGCATGCCCCGGCTGTACCCCCTCGTCAACCGATGGGCAGCGGAGGTGAGCCCGACAACTTCCAGCGCGTCCGCGGCGGCCTTCGAAGCCTGGGCCGAAGGCATCCCGTCCAGCCGCAGAAGCGTCTCGACGAACTTCTGACCCGTCATCCAGCCGTAGAGCTGGTTGTGCTCCGGGCAGTATCCCACCCGCGACTTCACCGCGACGTTGTTCCATGGGTTCTCCCCGAGGAGCTGTACCGATCCTGCGTCGGCGCGAAGCTGTCCGATCAACAGCTTGAACAACGTGCTCTTTCCCGCGCCGTTCGGTCCGACGAGGCCCGTGATGCCGGGACCGAACGACGATGTGAACGTGTTGAGGCCAAGGACCTCGCCGTACCACTTCGACACGCCCTTGGTCTCGACAATCGCGTTCATCCGGAGACCACCTCCATCCGCTGAATTCGGATGTACGTCACGAGCGCGGCGACGATCGTGGTGCCGAGCAAGATCGCCAAAGCGACCGGCCAGTCGATGGGAGCGCCCTCCGCGCCGTACGCTGCACGGGCGACCGCCAGAAAGTCCTCCCAGGGGGAGAGGTACAACAACGATGGGGTCGACGTGACGCTCGCCAAGGTCTCGGCCGGGACCGTCAGGCCGAACGTGACCGCGAACACGCCGGCGGCCGCGTACGCTTTCCGCCGCGTGAGGCTCGAGAGGAACAAGGCGACCGACGCATAGAAGGCGGTCAACACGAGGCCGAGGAAAAACGATGTAACGATCGCGACGAGGCCGGTCGTCCACGGGACCAAGCCCAGGATCGCTGCGAGAAACGGCGTGAGGACGAGCGGCAGGACTCCGATCATCGCGACGAGTGGCACGAGGATCGACGTCTTCGCGAGCAGATAGTCGGCGTGGGTGATTGGACGGCTCAGGTAGAGGCTGAGGGCCATCGTGTTGAGATCGTCCGCGATGAGCCCCGACCCGACGATCGCCGCCATGAGGGTGACGAAGAACAGGATGGCGCCGTTCGACGCAGTCAAATAGAAGAAGCTCAGGTCGACCGGCCGACCCTGCAAGAAGATTCCGGCGAAGAGGAGGAAGAAGATTGACGTGATCATCGTGACCGCCGCGCCGACGCCGATCGGGAAGATGGCCGCGGGCCGGCGGAATTCGCGTTTCAAGCCCGTGAGTACGATGGCGAGGATCCTGTGCCGACGGCTTTGGAGCGGCATCTCCCGCCGGGTGTAGCTCGGCAGGGTGATCGACATCTAGCGCCCTCCTGCGCCTTGCCGCTCAACGAGCTCGAGGAACAGTTCCTCGAGGCTTCGGATCTGCGCCCCCAGGTATCGCACCTCGGCGCCGAGCGCGTTCGCGGCCTGGAAGACGTCCGCCTCGATGCCGGCCCGGCGGGTCACGTGCATGCCAGTGCCGCTCGCCTCGGCCTCATGGCCCGCTTCCGTGAGCCGATGAATGAACGCCTCGCGGTCGCCTCGGATGTCGATGCGGAGGCGGTCCGCCGCGCCGGCCAGAAGTCGGTCGATCTGCCCGGCGGCAATCTGGTGACCACCATCCAGGATCACGACCGACTTGCAGATCGTCTCGACGTCCGGGAGGAGGTGACTCGACAGGATCACGTTGCGACCCGGCGATTTCGCGATCGTGTGGACGAGGTCGAGCATCTCGGTGCGGCCGCGCGGGTCGAGGCCCGTCGTCGGCTCGTCGAAGATGTAGAGCTGCGGATCGTGGACCATCGATTGCGCAAGTTTGACCTTCTGCTTCATGCCCGTCGAGTACTCGGCGATCTTGCGGTACCGCTCTTCCTCGACGCCGACGAACTGAAGGACATCATGGGCGCGGCTGATTGCGGTGTTGGCATCGAGGCCGCTCACCCGGCCCATGTACGTGACGAGTCCGACGCCCGTCATTTCCGGTATCAAGCAATCGTGCTCGGGCATGTAGCCGATCTGCTCGCGGACCGCGGCGCCCTCGAGGATGTTGTGCCCTAAGACTCTCGCGGAGCCTGCCGTGGGCCGGATCAGACTCAACAGCAATCGAAGGAAGGTTGTCTTGCCGGCGCCGTTCGGACCGACGAGGCCAATCGCGCCTTCGGGAATTGAGACCGACAGGTCGTCGACCGCGCGCACCTCGCCGAAGACCTTCGTCAGTCCGGTCGTCTCAACGAGCGCCTTGGTTCCCTCCTCGCTTGTCCTCAGATTCCTGCGACGCGGCGGTCGCGGAAGTACGTTCTTGGATTCGACCTTTTCGGCGCCGCCAAATGAGGATGGCCAGCACTAACGCGATGACAATCAGAACCGCAACGAAGAGTGCAGTCTGAATGACGTTGAGTCCGGACGGCCGGTTCGCTCCATACGTGTACGCCTTCAGACTCATCTCGGCCACGGGCGTACCGTTCGAGTACGCCACGCGTTTCGCGTAATACCCGGCGTCGTTGGAAAAGTACGCGGTCTCGTTCGCACCGCCCGCGAACCCGCCGGGGATGCCGGGGAAGCTTCCCAGGGTCTGATTCAGCTTGTACGCGAAGAATGTTCCGGCATCGACCGTCACGTTCTCGGCGGACACGACCTCTCGTCGCCATGTTGCGGAGACGTTCGTCTGGTTCGCGGTGCTGCTCGTCCGGCCGAAGGCGGTAAAGGTGGAGTTGAACGCGAGGAACGTGTCCTGGTGAACGGTTGCATTCTGGCCCACATCAAGGCCAAACGGTGGGATCGTCGAGAACGTCGTTGTCGTGTTGAGCCGAAGGTTCACCGTGAGCGGCGTCGAGACGAGTAGCATCACCTGGGCGTTGTACGCCGTCGTCCCGGTCGACTGCACCACGAGATAGGATTCGTCTTCCCAGAATTCCGTGGTCGAAGTGCTGATTGTCCCGGTGACTTGCGCGCTCCCTACCCCAGGCACGGAGAAGGTTCCGTTCAAGAAGCCCGAGGTCCGAGTATCGACACGGACGGCGCTAATCGTCGTCCCTCGAGAGACCACACTCGCCGATCCGATCACGTCGACCTCGACGCGACCCACGATGCCAAACTGAAACGGACCGGTCTCATTCACGGGGACACCGGGGAGCGAATCGAGGGTGCCCTGCAATCCGTAGATCCAGCGGTCCCCCGCCAGGTACGCCGGCTTGACCATCGCCGCGGTCACGGGACTAGAGATCGCGAGGATTGGCGCGGCGACGAGCAAGCAAGCGAGAACTCCTGAGAGGAGGCGGATGAGTTTGGTCATGAAGCGGTGCCGGATGACGTCGGCCCCCCAATAGGTTTCCTGGCGCAGAAGGTCGCGGTTCGCGCCAGGCCCGTGGGCGACCGATTTGGCAAGTCTGAACACGGGACGCAAGCGCTTAAGTCGAGGACGTGGCGGGTTGCGCCAGTTCCGACCCTCGCATGTTCCACAAGATTCATGCCGCGTCGCGCTCTCCGTCATCCGGTCGTCCGACTTGTGCGGACGGCGGGGAGGAGTCTTATGTCGGTCTCGGGAGCGGGCGGCTCGTTGCCGCCGGAACCTGCGGAATCTGCGGCGGCTGCGCCCGCGTCGGGTTCGAAGCGGGTGTCGATGCGGTTGATCGTCATCGTGATCGCGATCGCGTTAGTCGCGGTGGGTGCCGGCGCGTACGTCCTCTGGCCCCGCGCCGAAGTCGCGTCGAAGACGGTCGTCTACGCGACCTCGTCCGAAATGGTGACTCTCGATCCGAGCACCGAATTCTCCAACTCAATCCTCGTCTTGCCGAACATCTACGAGACGCTCACCCTGTGGGATCCCGCGGCCAACATCGCGAAAGCCTCCCTGGCTACGGGCTGGACCCACACGACGGATGGAATGAACTGGACCTTCACGCTCCGCCAGAGCGTTAAGTTCCACGACGGCACGAGCATGAACGCGACGGCCGTCAAGTTCTCCATCATGCGGACGATCACGATGGGCGGCGGTGCCGCATACATCTGGTCGCCGTTAGGAAGTGCCGCACAGGCGGCCGGCAACATCCAGGTCCTCGGCGAGTTCACCATCAAATTCGTTACGCTTTATCCGGCCGCGCTCGACAAGATCGCTTCGTCCGGCTACGCCGCCTACATCTTCTCGCCGGCCACGCCGGGCACGAACGACACAGTCAAGGCGGCGTGGTTCGAGGCGGGGCATGACAGCGGCACGGGACCTTACACCATCAACACCGCGGCGTACACGAAGACGTATCTCGTCCTCAACCGCTTCGCGGACTACTGGGGCGGTTGGAAAGCCGGGCAGTTCGACAACGCGATCATTAAGGTCATCCCGGACCCCGCGCA
>DATEGJ010000016.1:0-2771 GCA_035280105.1 Thermoplasmata archaeon | reverse complement strand
CATGCCGATTCCCTCCTCGACGACCGCATCAGACGTCGCCTTCGCGTCGCGCGCCGCTGCTTCCGCTTCTCGCCGCCGACGGGCCGCGCGGTCTTGCGCCATCGGATCTGCGTCGGGAACGAGCGTTCCCCTTTGAATGTCCCGGAACCGCTCCTCCGGCACGACCTCGTGGCGGGTCGCGAGGCCGCGGACCGTCACGCGCTGCGCGGTCTTGAGGTGGTCCGGAGACAGCAGGATGAATTCGCCCGCGTGCAGGGAGGGAATCTGGCCGAGGATCGGCTCCGGTGGGCCGTTCACTGACGCGATCACATGGCGCACTCGGTCGAGGTCTTGCTTCGCCATGAGACGTCCGAGGGCCCACGTGTTCGCCTGCCCGAGTGCCTTGTAGTCGAGGTCGGTCACGTTCTGCGTCGCGACGATGACGCCGACCCCGTACTTCCGCGCCTGGCGGAACAGGAGGGAGAGGAATTTCTTCGCGGGGGGATTTCGCGGGTGGGGCGGGCATAGGCCCGCGACTTCGTCGATGTAGACGACGAGCCGCAGATCGCCCGACGGCTTCGCCGTCATCCACGCGAGGATGTCCTTGCACAACGTCGCGACGACGAGCTCCCGCTCCCGCGGATTCCGCAGGCCGCCCGTGTAGACGACGTTCACCGGAGTGCGGCCTGGAGGAGCCCATGACAACATCGCATCGATGTCGAGCGCGGGTCCTGCGGTGAAGAGCAACCCTTTCGCACCGACGGTCATCGATTCCGCCCGTCGGAGGAGGGAGGCCCGCTCCCGGTTTGTCAGGAGCCGCGCAGTGTCCTGCGACGTATCGCGCTCGAGGAGCCGCACGAAGGCGGGGATGTCGCTCGGCCACGCGCCGGACTTGATCGCGGTCTGCAACGTCAGGAACATGGCGTCCTTGGCACGCCCGCCGACTTCGGACGAAGGATCGTATCCCATCGCGCCGGCCAAGCTCTCGGCGAGGGCGTCCACGGAAACGACGAGGTCCTCGGAGGTCGCCGCACTGGGGGGACGCTTGAGGGGATTCAAGCCGACCGCGGTGCCACGGGTCGAACCCGGGGTGAAGATCGAGACCGCGGCGCGCGACCAATAGTCCTCGATGACGTCCGGCGATGCCGGATGTTTCTCAATCGACTCCGCCGTCGGCGCGAGGGCGAGCGAGGCGAGGTCGCCTTGCGGGTCCACGGCGATGACCGGGATGCCGGCGCGCACCGTCTCCTCGAGGAACGCCTTCCCGAAGACGGTCTTCCCGGCGCCGGTTGCCCCGAGAATGACAACATGTCGAAGAAGGGCGTCCTGCGGCAACTCGATCGCCGCGCGAGTCTCCGGGTCCGTACCGAGCTGGAGTGGCAATGGATCATCTCCGGTGGGCGATTGTGTGTACCCTGGACCCGCCATATACCTTTGGCGGGGTTGCCCGTTCAGCGAGGGGGCGGTGGAGGCGGAGGTGGAGGGAGAGAAGGCGGGGCACGGCGCCTCCGCCGGCGCACCAAAACGATCACGGAGAGCGCAACAACCGCGATCCCGAAAGCGATGCCGGAATCGAGCGACGACGGAGGGGTGGCTTGCTTCGGCCCAAAGTCTGCGCTGACCTGCGTCGGCGTGGACACAGTGACCGTGACGTTCGATTGCGTTCCGGACACTGCGCCGCTCCATTGCTTGAAGACGTACGCGTCCGAGGGATGGACGGTGATCGTCACGACCGTTCCAGGACGAACATGGATAGTCTCCGAGGAGGCGCTTCCCACGATCCCCGAACCACCGCTGTACGAGAACGAGACGGATCCTCCGGATCCCGCGGTGATCGTGAGCCCCGGGAAGAAGACGAGCGTCTCGGAGAACGGTCCGATGACGGTGATCGTCGGACTGCCGAGGGTCCCGGAATACGCGCCCGGTCCGGCACCGATCCACTCCCCGGGAGCCCAACCCGGGGGAGAATTCGCCGTGGGCGTCACGGATGAGCCGACGTCATACCAGCCGGTGGGCGTTGAGATTGAGACTCCAGCAGGCCCGTCAATCTGAAACCGCACGAAGGCTTGGTGCACATACGCGACGTCGATCGATCCGGCCGCTGCCACGGTCCCGTTGACCGCCATGGGGTCCGCGCGCCACCGCTCCGACCCGTTCGATCCTCCGAGGAGCATCGGGAATCCGTAGGTACTCCCGGAGTCGGCCCAATCGCTCGCGTTGGCGCCGATTGAGAGTCGGACGGCGAAGCGCTGATACGACACCGACGGGCCGGTGTACGCGAGGCCGCCTCCCGTCACGTGATACGCGAACGACGCGAGGAACTGGTGCGAATACACGAAAGTCAATGACGATGAGGCCGTCGCATTCCCAGATGTCGTGTCGTTCGTCGCCCACCGTTCGGTCGCCGTCGATCCATTGAGGACGCGAGTCACGGACCAAACGGATTCGGCGTCGACTTGGTAGGCGGTTGGCGTCGTGGCCAAGGTTGCGGTCAAAGTGACTCCGTCCTTGACGTAGCTCAATACCGGTGCAACGTATCCGGTGCCCGCGCCGTCCACGGAGTAGCTCGCCGCCAGGCGGACGATCGCGGACATGCCCGCAATGAACGTCGCCCACCCCGAGCTCGTCCCGTATTCGCCCGCGGCCCAGATGATGAGCGGATCCGTCGGATCGCGAGCCGCACCGAAGTAGTCGCCGTACCGGCAGATGCCGGACGCATCACAGGCGAGTGTCTCCGGTCCGGTCCCCGCTCGCACGATTTGTGGCGCGCGGATTTGATTCAGCGGGTCGTT
>DATEGJ010000015.1:0-2400 GCA_035280105.1 Thermoplasmata archaeon | reverse complement strand
CCCGATCGTCGAGTCGGTCGAGTGGCTGAAGCTCGACGTCCGGACGCTCGACCTCGTGGTGCCCGACATCGTCACGGACGTGAAGCGATCCGGCGCGAAGATCAACATCAAGGCGGTTGCGCAGGTGAAGATCTCCTCCGATGAAGCGACGCTCAACACCGCCGCCGAAAACCTCCTCGGGAAGTCGGAACAGCAGGTCGATGAGATCGCGCTAAAGACCCTCGAGGGCCACGTCCGAGGCGTGTGCGCGACGCTGACGGTCGAAGAAGTGAACTCGGACCGCGATGCGATTGCCTCGAAGATCCTCGGGATGGCGGGGAACGATCTCCGGAACATGGGGATCGAGATCCGCTCTTTCGTGATCAAGGAAATCGAGGACGCGATGGGCTACCTCGACGCCCTCGGCGTCAAGCGGACGGAGGAAGTGAAGCGGGACGCCCGTATGGGGAAGGCGGGCGCGAACCAGCAGGCGACCATCGCCGAGGCCCAGGCCGCTCAAGAAGCGGAGAAGGCGAACGCGAGCGCCGAGGCGAACGTCGCGATGTTCCACCGGGACCGGGACATCATCAAGCAGCAGTCCGAGACCCAGGTCGAGCTCGAGCGGGCGAACAAGGAGATCGCGTTCCAGCTCCAGACCGCGAAGCGGCAGCAGGAACTGATCGTCGAGCAGCGGAAGATCGACATCCGGGCGAAGGAACAGGAAGTCCTCGTCCAGGAACAGGAAGTCCGGCGGCGGGAGCAGGAGCAGATCGCCGCGCAGGTCGTGCCGGCGAAGATGCAGGCCGACGCGGTCGCCGCCACGGCGGACGGCGAGAAGCGGAAGCTGATCATCACGGCGGAAGGCGAGAAGGAGCGGGCTATTCTTGTCTCCGAGGGAGAGCGGGAGCGGCTCTCGCGGACCGCCGCGGGGGAAGCGGAACGCATCCGTCAGGAAGGGACCGCCGAGGCGGACATCATCCGGCTGAAGGGGGAGGCGGAGGCGTACGCGATCAAAGCGAAAGGCCTCGCCGAAGCCGAGGCGATGCACGCGAAGGCGGAAGCCTGGGAAATGTACGGCAAGGCCGCGATCACGCAGCTCATCGTCGAGAAGCTGCCCGAGATCGTGGCGAACGCGGCGAAGTCCCTCGAGAGCACGCAGAAGCTGATCATTATGGGCGAACGCGGGCCCTCGCAACTCGTTGGGAGCGTCGTGGATATCGCCGCCACTGCACCGGCGCTCGTCAAGGCGCTCACGGGAATGGATCTCGCGGAGTTGGCGGGGAAGCTCAAAGACGTCACGAAGTGAGAACGTGGCGACCGCGAACTTCTGCGGCAATTGTGGGGCCCCTGCGGCACCGGGGGCCACGTTCTGCCAGGCCTGCGGCAAGCCGCTCGAAGGGACCGGCGCGGCAGCGCCACAGACAGAGCGGGTCGCTGCGGCTCCGTCCCCCGGCCCACCGTTGCCCCAGGGAGTTCCTCCTCCAGTGACCCCGTACGGCTACCCGCCACCGGTCGGGCAGCCTCCGTGGACCGCATGGCCGACTCCAATGCAACCGAAGCGGAAACGGCGAACCGCACTCCTCGTCGTAATCATCGTCGTCGTTGCGATCTTGGCCATCGCGGTCGTCGCTGTCCTAGTCATCCAACCCCATGCGAACTTTGTGACGATCACAAAAAACGGACCGACGAACGACTCGATGTTCTTCAGCGTCCGACTCCACACGTCGGGCACGTCGATTGGGGTCGACAAACTCCACGTGGATATCCGATCGGTGCGTTCCGGCGCCACGTTCGACGAGGTAATCTTCTACAACATCCAAACAATCCCGTCGGATTCGACGTTCACGTGGAGCGTCGACGTCAAGTTCGATCCGCTCGACCCAACGTCATTCACATACGTGTTCACCCTCGACGTCAACGGCACGGTCATGGACACATCGACAGTGACGTGACGCGCGGATGCCTGCCATGGAGTGGTCGGTCGGCAAGGACCCTGAGCTCATCGTGGACATTTGGTCGACCGGAGCCCTGGTCGCCGCCGTCATCGAAGCCTTGATGGAGGACCCGGAACAGCTCCAGCGGGCGCTGAACGCGCTTCGCGCGTCGACGGATGGCGCGAACGCGACGTCGGCCTAGAGGTTCATCACGACGACGTCTTTCACGGCGCGCATGCCTTGGAAAGGCAACACGAAACGGCCCTCGGGGTCCGTCTTCAAGCCCTTCGTCGGAACGTTCTCCGCCGGCAGCACGAGGACGTCGGAAAGCTTCCCGCTCTTCGTGTTCACGATAAAGTTCTCAATCGTCCCCAGGATCTGGCCGTCGTTGGTCATGACGGTCTTGCCCCGGAGCTCCGTGGCAAACTTCTTCATCCCATCACCCGCATCGGTGAGGACCCGTTACGGCACCGCCGCGGCGAATCCC
>DATEGJ010000014.1:0-3180 GCA_035280105.1 Thermoplasmata archaeon | reverse complement strand
GAACGGTTCCCGCCGGGAGAGGACCGACCTCGGGGAGCGCGCGGCGAGGAAGGCAAGAAGGCCCGCAACGACCACGACGGCGAGCGACGCGGTCAACGCTTCCGCCGCCGCGACCCCTCGAAGGGTTTCGAGGGCGCGATAGGCGTCATATGCTGCCAGGTCCTCCTGTCCTGCCGCCAAGGCGCCGTGCGCGGCGACGAGCCGCACGCGAGCGGATTCCATCGAGGCGCCGAAGAAAGTCCCCGCAACCGGATCTCCTTGCATCGTTCCCATCCGCTCCGTCGCCCGCTGCACGAAATCGAGGCGCATGAGTCGGAAGAATTCCTCCGGGGTGACTACCTCGACGGTTCCTCCCGTCCGGGCGGACAGCCTTTCGCGCATCGCCTGCGCGTCGCGCAGGTCGTACCGGAACGTGTAGACCGTGATCCAGAGGAAGTGAGGACCGGCATCCCACGTCGACATCGAGGCGTCGAGTTTCCCGAGGAAATTGTCCCTCGTCGTCCAGAAGTGCGTCGAGCGCACGACCGGTGCCGCGCCGTTGCCCCCCGCGACGACCCACGCGTCCTGGGTCCTCGGTTGATCGTTGTAATCGAGGACGAGACCGCGTGGATGGAGCGCCCCGACGTAAGCAGAGAGAGTCGAATCGGAATACGGGATCTCTGCCGCGGGGAACGCGTTCAGCAGCCACGTGACATTCAGGTCGGCCGCGTCCGCGTATCGTTTCGTGACCGCGAGGTACGGGGCGAGATCGCCGGGCCCAGTGTAATCCGGATAGAGGTAACCCGCTCCACTCGGCGCGGTGATGAATCGATCGAGGGGTGTCGCCGTGTCGTAGTACGAATCCAGGAAGGGCGGTGCGAGGTCGACGAGCAACGGATCGATGCTCCAGGCGATCGGCATCGTGCCTCGAATCGGCTCCGACCAGAGTTCCCGCATTCGGCCCGCGATGAAGTCGACGTTGTCGCCGTCCGGTACTGCGAAGACGATGTAGGTTTTGTTCGCCAAGGGGCTCGTGGCGGGAGCCGCGGGAGTTTGTCGGTGCGTCTCGTTCCTTCCGAGGGCCGCGAGGACGGAGAGGTTTGGGACGCTCTGCGCGCCGACGACAAACTTTCCTTCTGCGGAGGCCATCTGGACGAACGAGTTTTCCTCTGTAACCGTGGGGCTGTTGAACCATCCGAGGATCGGGATGCCGTGCGGGGTCGCGTGGAGCACCCGCATCGTGGCGGAAGTCTCTGCGGGCGACGCGAGGATTCCTTGCGCATGGTAGAAGACGAACGTCCGAGTGGCGATCAGGTAATCGCGGGTCGCCCAACGTTCCGGCGGGAGGATCGACAGGAGCGTCGAGGTGCAACCAGGATACAATTCCCGCAGCGCGCGATCGGAGGCAGCGATCGGATCGAGGGACGCCCAGTCGCTGCTCGCGTAGTCGAAAAGAATCGGGAGACCGTAGCGCGCGTGCATCCATCCTGCGAGGTCCGGTCCGAGGAGGATGGCGCTCTTGTTCGCCGCAATCATCGTTGCGATGTTGATCGATTCAGATCGTACGGGATCGTAGACGACGAGGCCCCTAGCCCGCGGTGCGAATCGGTCGATGGCGCCCTGAGTGGAGAGCCTGTCGACGGTCAGGTTATAGCGCGCAGCGAGGAACGAGATCATCGTCGACGTGTTCCGCGCGAGGCCCGCAACGTCAAGGTAGAGTTCGACCCCGACGCGGTTCACGATGCCTTGGAGCGACGTCATCACGAGACGGGTCGACTGATTGGCGTCGGCGTCGAGATTCACCGCATGGAGGATCGGGGCCACGGGCGGGAAGAAAGGAAACGGGCTCGCCGTCGGCGGCATTCGAATCGGGTCTGGGTTTGCCGGCGGAGCGCCCGGCCATAACAGATTTGCCGCGACAACTTGAACGAAGAGGAGCGCGAGAATGGCACCAGCGATGCGCGCCGGTCGGCGGTCATCCTTCGCAGCCATGCCCCTCCGAACCGACGGGCAGACCCGCGCCCGTCGGCACGGCGAGTAGAGGAACCGGCTATAGCCTTTCTTGTGGACCACAACCCCAACTCGAGGCCGGCTTCGCGTTGTCCCCGCACCATCGACGAAGCGAGGACCTGGCCACCGACACGGTCAATATGACCGGGCTCATTGCCGCCACTCGAGGGGGGTCGCACAAGCTGATCGAAGCGCCGATCTCGACGTCCCTGCAAGCCGCGAGGCGACTGGCGGTCACGAAGCAGCATCTTGCGGGCGAGTTACCGACCGGGTCAGCCCGTGAAGGAATCGTTTCCGTGATCCGCGACCTCGGCTATGTCCAGTGGGACCCGATCAGTATCGTCGCACCCTCGCATGTCATCGCCCTCTGGAGCAGGGTTCGCAATTTTCGGTTGTCGGACTTGGAAAAGCTACTCTGGGACGAGAAAAAGCTATTCGAACACTGGTCCCACGCCGCGTCAATCGTGCTCACCGAAGACTATCCGCTCTACTATTCGATGATGCGAAGGTATCCGGAATCCCTCTCCAAATCCTGGGGAGGGTGGAAGGCGCGGGCCAGAAAATTCTTGGCTGAGCACGCCGACCTGCGGAAGAAGATCCTACGAGAGCTCAAGAAAGGACCGCTCCAACTGAGCCAATTTGAAGCCTACGTTCGAACGAAACGAAGTGAAGACGGATGGAGCACGGGAAGCGACGTCTCCGCGATGCTCTTCCACCTGCAGATGCGCGGCGAAGTCATGATCGTGGGCCATGATGGCAATCGGAACATCTGGGGCCTGTCGGAACAGTTCCTCCCGAGCTGGGTGGAGAGGAACGAGCTTTCCGCGGACGAAGCCGAGCGGGAGGGCGTGCAACGGACGATCCGGGCTCTGGGCACGGCCTCTCCATCCGAGATCAACCTCTATTTTCTGCGAGGCATGTATCTGAACCTGAAAGGCGTGTTGCGACGCCTGCAGGCGGACTCCACGATCCATCGGATTCACGTGACAGGGCTGCGCGGTCGGGACGAGCGGTACATCCACGATCGGGACATCCCGCTCCTTGAATCGTTGAATTCCAAGGCGTGGGAACCACGGATGTCGCTCCTGGCACCGTTCGACAATCTCCTGGGCGCTCGACAGCTGACGAGAAAGCTTTTCGGCTTCGACTACGTGCTCGAGCAATTCCTGCCGAAAGACCGACGAAACCACG
>DATEGJ010000013.1:0-2307 GCA_035280105.1 Thermoplasmata archaeon | reverse complement strand
CGTTGGATGGGTAAGACGATTCGCCTTCGTGCGCTCGCTCCCGATCGACAGAGGCGGTAGGACTCAAATCGTAGAATCGTGGGAAAGGGCTTTTAGGCTGCCGCTCGGGTGGGACAGCGGCTCATGGTCGAAGCCTCCCAGTGGTACTCTCTCATCTCGATCGCAAGCAGCTCCACGGCCCTTCTCGTCGCCGCCTACGTCGTTCGAAAGATTCCGAACCGCCGAGCCGGAGACACGTTCGTCCTTGCGATGGTCTTCTTCGTTCTCGCCGGCACCTTCGCCTATTTGTTGCGCACCTCGACCCTCGATCCAGTAAGGCCGAACGACGGGCCGCTGACAATCGCGCGTCTCTTCTACTTCTTCCACATGCTCGCCGTCGGCTTCACGGCCGCGTTCATCGGCCAATACTTCCTCGGGTTCGAGGTGATGCGGCGGCGGCTCGTGAACCTGTTCCTCCAGGCCTCCCTCCTGGTCGTCGCGATTGGCGTTTCGACGCAGGTCACCGAGCTGACCGTCGAAGACGGAGGCATCGGGGTCGTCGTCGAGTCCCATGCCGCAACGCTGAGCCTCGCCCTCTTCGCGACCATCTTCATGTCGACGGCTCTTGCGGTGCTCGTCAAGACGCTGATCCAGAACAAGGATCCGATCGTCCGGAAGCAGACGCTCCTCATGACCGCCGGAATCGTGATCCACGGGATCGGCGCAGAGACCTACGCGATTTCGCGGAACTTCTTGGACCTGTATCCGCCGCCCTTCCTGACAATTACCGCCCTCGCGATGGCCGCTCTTTTCGCGACGGCGATTGTACGGTACAAGATGCTCGTCGTCACGCCGCAAAAGGAAGCTCCGATCGCGCTGCCACGTCGGTTCGATTTGAAGGGAGGCCGCGCCTACTTCGTCCGCGAGCGACGGCCGAAGATCGTCTTCCTCGCGCTCGCCGAAGCCGCCCGGCTTGGCTCGATGGGCCTGGTCGTTACGCGACGGCATCCGGCGGAGGTTCGGGAGGATTACGATCTCCCCGCGACCCCTGTCCTTTGGTTGACGTCCTCCCTGGGCCAGAATCACATGCCGCCGGCGCCGCCGGAGCGGATCGAGCGAGTCGTCCAAGAGTTCGTGACGGCCCAACCGCAGGCGATCATCGCCATCGAGGGCGTCGAGTACCTCGCCACGTACGTCAGCCCGGACCGCCTCGTGCGGTGTCTGCACACGCTGCGAGATCTCGCGACGTTCGGCGGCGGCATCCTGCTGGTCAGCGCGGACCCCGGGTCCCTCCCAGAACCCGTGACCTCGGTCCTCGACCGCGACTTCGACCCGCTCGATCTCCCCGCCAAGACCGAATACGGCGTCGAGGACGTCTTCGTCATCGAAGGGTCCGGCCTCCTGCTCAACCACGCCTCCCGGTCCGAAGGAGCCGAGACCGATCCGGACGTAATGGCGGGCATGCTCACCGCGATCATGAACTTCGCGCGCATCTCCTTCGCGGAAGGATCCGACGAGTTGCGGCGGCTCGAACTGGGCCACAAGACGGTCGTCATCGAGCGAAGCCAGCGATTCATCTTGGCCGTCGCAGTGACCGGGACCCCGCCCAGCGAGATGCGGGACGAGATGCAACGGTTCCTCGAGCGGGCGGAGCGGCGGTACGGGCCGTCGATGGCCAGGTGGTCCGGGGACCCGAATTCGCTTGAGGGCCTCCAGGCGATGACGAGCCGCCTCTTCCTATGAGGGGCCCGGATCGCCTTTCATCGCGAGGCGCACGTCGATCCACGTCATCTCGGGTGGCTCGATGTCGATCTGCCAGAAGAGGGCGATCAGCTCGCCGAGGTGATGGGCTTGCTCGAACGTCACCTGCATGAGCGCGTCGCGTAGAGGATGCGGGCGGGTCTTCCATTCCGGCTGCACGCCGCGGTCGAGATCCTTGTCGGTGAGCTTCGCGAGGTACTTCTTCTCCTTCGCGATGATTTTCTCCAGGTATCCGTGGAGTTCGTCCATCGAGACTTCCTCATAGTCCTTCTCGCGGACCGCGGGATCCGCGGATGCGCCCTGGGCGGTCACGTTCAGCCATCCGTCGTGCACGGAGAGGATGTGGTGGAAGATGTTTTTCATCGATTCGTGGGTCGCCTCACGATTCTTGACCAATTCAGCTTTCGGCAACTTGGCGAGTGCGGCGCCATAATCGTGCAGGACCTGCCAATTGTATTCGTAGATCGATTGGAAGTCCGCGATGCTCGTCATGGCGATGCGAACCCGGAGTGGCGGGATAAAGGATTCCTTGGGTCCAGCGAATGCTATAGGGTCGACGGCTCCGGA
>DATEGJ010000012.1:0-4351 GCA_035280105.1 Thermoplasmata archaeon | reverse complement strand
GGGATCGCAGCGCCTCCGACGTCGGCATCGCGGTGACGGTGGCCATCCTCGACCTCACGGCGGGCTCGGGACCGGCTCGATGGGTTCCGGTTCCATCGGTTTTCCGGCGACGAAGTACAGGTACGGAGTCGTCATCGCTTGGCCGAGCACGACCGCGGCCGCGAGACCCGGGAGGCCGTACCAAACGAGGAAGAGGTATCCGAACGGGAGCGTGACGAAGGAGACGATCGCGGCCGACACGATGAGAGGCACGATCTCTTTTCGAACGCGGACGCGCGTCCCGTAGACGGAGTTCAGGAAGATCGGGATGGAGGAGAGGCTCAGGATTCGGAGGGGAAGCGTGCCGAGATCGGCGTAGCCATCGAGGTCGAAGAGCAAGTTGAGCAAGCGATTCGCGAAAATCCACATCAAGATAATGCTTGGCGCCAGCAAGGCGATGGACAGGAGGATCGCCCGACGCTCGTCGCTGCGCCGCTCCGCGCCTCGCTGCGACGCCTCCGCG
This sequence comes from Thermoplasmata archaeon, assembly GCA_035280105.1. Taxonomy (GTDB): domain Archaea; phylum Thermoplasmatota; class Thermoplasmata; order RBG-16-68-12; family RBG-16-68-12; genus RBG-16-68-12. The sequence continues at coordinate 3,849 of DATEGJ010000012.1, read as the reverse complement.
TATAACGAGGTCATCGTCGCGGCGGGAATCACGTACAGGATGCCCGCCACGACCCCCGCTGCATAAAACACCGCGGTGCTCTCGGCCGGGAGCGATCGCAACGTGCTGATGATGATGATCGGAAGGAGAAGCGATCCCGCGCTCCCGATGACCGTCGCGACCCAGTTGCCGAGGCTGAACTTGACCATCGGCCGGAGGCGGCGTCGGCTGAACCGAGGGCTCGGCCGGTACCCGGGGATGACCTTCCGCAGGAACACGAAGCCCGCGACGAGGACGCTAACTCCGAACGCGATCGACCACGACATGTAGATGCCCAAGGTGCCGCCGAGCACGTTGCCGAACCAGAGCGCGAAGACGACCGGGAGCGGGATCTTCGTCAGGGCGAAGATCATGACCCGCCAGAAGTAGAGGTCAGCTCGACGGGCCGCGATTGCCGTGTTGTCGAGGATCGGCCCGAGCGCATACGCGACCGCCGTGAGCACGATGATCGGAATGTACTCGGGCCGTCCGAAGACGACGACGAGGGTGGAGGCCCATGTCCGTAACCCGAGGGCGAAGACGAGCCCTGCGATCGCACTCAATACCGCCGCGATCGTCAAGGAGGTGTTGATCAGCGCGGGCGGATCGTCGGTCTCCGGGAGGAACCGGATGAGGGCGATCGGGAGTCCGAGGGACGTGACACCCGCCAGGAACGTCAACGTGTTCACCATCGCGATTGCATACCCGGCGTCGCTGGTTTTGTAGAACCGATACGCGACGACCCAGAAGAAGAGCCCCAGTCCGTTTCCGACGAGGGAGGTGAGCATGATGTAGAACGCGTTGCGGTAGAGAGGGGACTTGACCTGATCGAGGCCTCGCTGTGCGTTCGTGAGAATGGTGTCCCACGTGCGACCGACGAACTGCACCACACGATCCCGTGCGTCGTTCATCGGCGATTTCCTCCGTCGCAAGTCCCGGCCGCTGATAAAGGCTTTGGCCACTCGCTAGGTCACGCGATGAAGACTTCCATCCTCAAGTCGATACTCGTCGGCGCCGACTTCTCGGACCTCGGAGTCATGGGTCGCGAGGACGACAGCCGCGTCGAACGAGGCTCGCGCCAGCTGGAATGCCTCGAGGACCGCCTCGGTGCCCGTCGCGTCGAGAGAGGCGGTCGGCTCGTCCGCCAGGAGGAGCTTCGGACCGTTGGCGAGGGCGCGCGCAACCGCCACCCGTTGCGATTCACCGACGGAGATTTCGTTCGGTCGACGCGTCGCGAACCGCGCCAGGTCGAATGCCTTCAGGAGGTCGGCGACCCGAGCGTCCGCTGACCGTCGGGCGAGTCGTAGCGGTAGTGCGATATTCTCCTCGACCGTCAGGTCATCGATCAGGTTGTGGGTCTGGAAGACGAACCCGACATCGTAGAGGCGCACCTGCGCGAGTTCCGATTCCTTCAGCTTCGAGATTTCGCGCTGGTTGAGGACGACCGATCCTTTCGTCGGGATGTCGAGGCCTCCGAGGATCGAGAGGAGTGTCGTCTTCCCGCTCCCGTTCGCCCCCCAAATGAGTGCGGCGCCTCCCGCTGCGACACTCACGTCAACGCCGCGGAGCACGTCGGACCGTCCGTCATAGGACTTCCAAAGTCCCGTTGCAGCGAGGATCGGTCGCGTCACCTCGTCTACCATCGCCGCCCGCCGCAAAAGCCTTGTCGCGCGTCGACGCGGTCGCCGGGGCGGAGGTGTGCAGACCGGCCACGTGACTATTATTCAGCGCGTCGAAAGATTTAGAACCCCTGTCCTTATTGCACCCCGCAGAAGGGGTTTCTCAGATGCACAGCCGAATGCGACTCCGACATTTCGTCGTGACGTTGGCCGTCCTGACCGCCGTCTTGGCGACGGTGTTTGTCGTCGTGTCGCCGGTCGCGCGCGCGGATCACGACACGGTGCCGTGGGCGACGATCGGGCAAATCGCCAATCCGAACGCGACGATCACCAACGCGTATCCGAATATCGTGACGGACAACAACGGGCATGTCTACGTCTTCTACGACCGATCGAATCGATTCGGCCCCGGGGGGAATATCCGGGTCTCAAAGTTCAATGCGTCCGGCGGGCTCGTCAACAGCCCGCAGCTGTGGTTCGACAAACAGGTGAATGACGTCAACGACGCGGTGGCCAGCTCTGGGTTCCTGTCCGCCGCGATCGACCACACGGGAAACCTGTACATCGCCTGGACCCACGCCGGCGTCGCTCCCGCGTACACGGACATCTACGTGAGCAAATCCTCCGACGGCGGCAACAGCTGGTTCCCCGCGGTCCGCGCAGGGAGCCCGAACGATGGGACGGCGGACGTCATTCCGACCATTGCCGCCGCGCCGAACGGGGACGTGTACGTCGCCTGGACGAGCTCCAAGACCACCACGAATTGGTTCTACAACATCGGATTCTCGATGAGCACGAACGGCGGGAACACGTTCATCAACGTGCGGAATATCTCAGCCCAAGGCCCGGGTGGCCAGGCGATCATCGACAGCCTCGCGATCGACTCGCGGGGACGAGCGTACGTGGCGTACATCGGCGAGGATGCGAACGGGAACAGCTCGACGGCGTATCATATCAACATGACGTGGTCCGACGACGGACTCGTCTGGAGTACACCGGTCCAACTGACGCCGACGAACAACATCGCGATCTACCCAAACCTCGCCATCGATGCGCGCGATCGGATCCACTTCCAATGGCTCGATTACCGATCGTTCTTCAGTTCCGGTCCGACGATGTGGTACGCGCGCTCGGATGACCGCGGAGCCACGTGGACGCCACAGAGGTCGATCGCCCAAGGGATCTCGACGCCCAATACCCTCGGAACGTTGAGCGTACACGGAGACACTGTGATGTCCGCATGGTCCGGTCGCACGACGGCGGCGGGTCCGAGCGAGCAAGGGATGGGATACGCGATCAGTGCGGACGGCGGGATCACCTGGTACGTGGAGAAGTTCTACAGCTTCAGGGCCAACGGTCCCCTCCTCGCGAACAGCACCTGGGTCCACATCGCGGCGGATAAGGACGGCACATTCTTCGCCGGCGTCGAGACGTACGACAACACCGGCACCATCGGGGACGGCATCAACCTCCTCTGGTGGAACGGCCCGCCCTCGCCTCCCGCGATTACGGGCGTCACGGTGACCGGCGGGACCGCGCGGGTCACCTGGGCCGCGCCGCCCGAGACGGACGTGTCGGCGTACACGCTCTGGCGGAGCACGGATGGGCGAACGTACTCGTATGTCGCGAGCGTCAGCGCGGGCACGACGACCTACTCGGATGCGGGCCTCGCGAACGGAACGTACTGGTACGAGGTCACGGCGGTCGACACCTTGGGGACATCGAGCCATCCGTCCGCCCCGGGGATTGCACAGATCGGGCCTAGTCTGCAGGATCAGATCAACCAGCTGCAGCGAGACCTGAACAATGCCAACGCGAACATCGCGGATCTCCAAACGCGGTTGACGAATCTGCAGAATACCCTGAACAACCTGCAGTCGACGACCCAGAGCAACCTCACGGCGTTGAAGAATCAGATCAAGCAGCTGCAGGATGCTCTGAACAACGCGCAGGCGCAGCAGGCGACGCAGACGACCGCGTACATGGGCCTTGGCCTGGAGGTATTGATCGTCGTGCTGCTGGCGGCGATCCTCGTCATGCAGATGCGGAAGCCGAAGACCCCGATTATGATGGCCCCGGCACCGCCGGCGCCGCCGCGGAAGCCCGAGGACGAACTCTGAGGACAACAACGGAGGGCCGATGGCCCTCCTCTTTCGATTTTTGTTGCGGCGTCCGGCGGGGCGCAACCTTAGTGGGTTACCCGGCTCCGCGC
>DATEGJ010000011.1:0-3263 GCA_035280105.1 Thermoplasmata archaeon | reverse complement strand
ACTCGTCGAACTTACACAACGACTTGAGCTTGCGAACGTCGAGTCGACCGCCCGCCTTCACAAGGGCGCGGAGGGCCTTCCGCTCCGGCAGCTGCTTGCGGGCAACCTCCGGTCGGACGAGCCGATACGTTCGCACGACGCGCTCCTTGATCGACACCAAGCCTTTTGCCGCCAGCCACGACGCGCCGTTCATGACCTCGACGATGGCCCGGAATTTCCCCGCGGGCCGGATCTCTTCCGGCGATGCCTTCTTGCGCTCCCGCAGTGCGAGGAGGACCTTCTTCTCCAACGAACTCAGTTCCGCACCGGGCGAAGGCATCCCGCGCCGAATCGTCCCCCGCGTTATATGGTTTTGTCGCGACCGAGACTTGGAATTTCCTCCCGGTGGCGGGCGGATTCTCATCCCTGAGAACTACGACACGCTCTATATATGACAAAACGGAACATCGAAGGGTTTGGTGAATCAGACCACCCTCTCGAATGCCCGAGCGGAAGCCGGTTCCCAGGAGCCCTGAATGGAGGATCGTTTCCCCACGAACTACTCGATCCTCCTCAGCGGACCGCCGGGCGTCGGGAAGTTCGAGTACGTCATCGCGCAGATCCGCGAGGACCTACGGCTCGGGCTCCACGTCGTCTTCGTGACGCTCGACATGCATCCAAGCGAGGTCCGAACCCGCGCGAAAGGGCTCCACCTCGACCTCGACGCGCATGAAGGCAAGTCGTTCGTCTTCGTCGACTGCTACAGCGCGATGTCGTCCGAGCGTCCGGAGCCGCCATCGGGCAAGAAAACGTTCCTCGTATCAAGCTTCAGCAACCTCGAAGGGATCGGCATGGCGATGTCGAAGGCGGGCCAAGAAGTCGGCACGCCGGTCCGCGTGTACTTCTACACGATCTCCGCCCTCTTTCTGCACAACTCGACCCAGGCGATCGCGAAGTTCTTCCAGATCGTCACGTCGCGGGCGAAGACGAACCTCGGGTTCATCCTGTACGCGGTCCAGGACGGCGTCCACGAGCCGATGACGATGAACCTCCTGCGTTCCCTCGTCGACGGCGTCGTCGAGATGCGCTTCACGGAGGGAATGGACCGCGAGGTCCGCATCCACCACCTGCGCGGCCTCCGGGTCGATGCGTCCTGGCATCCCTTCGTCCAGCTTCCGGGCGGGAGGGTGGACCTGTGATGGCGACCGCCTCCCGGCCGACGACCGCCCGGGCAAAGACCGGCATCCCGGTGCTCGACGACCGCCTCGGGGGAGGCTTCCCGCGACCCTCGACGCTGCTCCTCTTCAGCGACAAGCCGACGGAGAAGCGGTTGTTCGGCGAGAATTTCGCAGTCCAGGGCGTGAAGGACGGGGAGCGATCCCTCTACGTGGACTTCTTCCGGGCTCCGCAGCTCGCGCGCGGCGAGTTGAAGCGATTCGGATCGATCAATGTCAACGGCCTCGTCTTCGTCGACGCGACCTCGTGCCAACTCCTCCTGCCGAGTGCGGAGCAATACCACATCGACGACATTGACAACCTGGCGCACATCGGCGAACGGATCATCGCCGCCGTCGAGGCCGAGAAGCCTGCGCGGATCGTCGTCGACTCGATGGAGTTCCTGATGGATCGGTTCCCGCAGGACCAGGTCTTGCAGCTGTGGAGGCAGCTCATCGACGTCGCGAAGCAGGTTGGTGCGGTCATCTGCTTCCTCTTCATCAACTGGTCGCTCATGGAGCAGCAGCTCGAGGAAATCCGATCGATGTCAGACTTCGTCGTCGAGTTCCAATCCTCGCAGCGTGGCGGCATCGTCCGGAACTCGATGCGGATCTCCCAGATGGAGGAGAACGGGATCCGGACGAACTGGATTCCGTACGCGTTCAAGGACCTCATCGGCCTCACGGTCTACTTCCCCCGCATCCTTGTGACGGGGCCGTTCAACGCAGGCAAGTCAACGGTCGTCAAGGCCCTGTCGGAGAAGGCGATCAGCGTCGATCGCATGGGGACGACGGTCGCCTTCGACTACGGAAGCGTCAACATCACCGGGATCGAGGCGGAGATTTTCGGAACCCCCGGTCAAGAGCGATTCGAGTTCATTTTCAAGATCTTCGCGCGGGAAGTCAGCGGCGTCCTGCTCGTCGTCGACGCAGGCCATCCGGACGACCTTCCACGTGCGAAGCAGATGCTCGATCTCGTGGGCCCGCGTATTCCGTTTGTGGTCCTCGCGAACAAGAGCGACACGCCTGGCGCGTTGACGCCGGAGATGATCTCGCAGCGCATGGACCTCGCGGAGGACGTCCCCGTGGTGCCGACCGTTGCGACCGAGAACAAAGGGGTGCGGGACGCGCTGCTCGTCCTCGCCGAGATGATCATCGGGGTGAGGTGAGGCGATGCCGGGAGAAGCGGGCACGCGATTCCAGACGATACTGGCGGAGCTGCGCCGCGTCGCCGGGGTCCTCGGAGTCACGATCGCTCGGCGGGATGGCATCCTCATCGCCCACGCCCTCCCGAAGGCGATGGACCCGAAGAAAATCGCCGCCATGTCGGCCGCCATCGTCGGGACGTCGGAGATGGCTGCGGTCGAAATGGGGCTCGGCACGTTCAGCCAATCGATCGTCGATACGAACGCCGGCAAGATGCTGGCGACCGGGGCAGGCGAGGAGGCGATCCTCGTCACGATGGTCCGGAACGAGGCGAACATGGGCCTCATCCTGTTGAGCGTCGACAAAGCCGTTCAAGCGATTGCCGCCATCCTGCGGGCCCAAGAGGTCGCGGCATGACGGACCTCTGGGAACGCCTCGCCGAAACGATCGATGAACTCTCCCATGTGACGGACATCAAGTCCGCGGCGGTCGTTCGACGCGACGGCCTCGTGGTCACCCACACCCTTCCGGACAGCGTCGACCCGCGGATTGTCGCCGCGATGACGGCCGCCATCGTTGGCACGTCGGAGATGGCGACGATCCAGCTGTCCCAAGGCCGCTTCGTCCGCGCGATCGTGGAATCCGAGGAGGGAAAACTCCTGAGTATGGGGGCTGGCGAAGAGGCGTTGCTCGTGACGCTCGTCTACGATGACGCGAACCTGGGGCTCGTCCTCATGGCGATGGAGCGTGCCGCCGCGCAGATCGAGAAGATCTTGCAACAGGGGTTGGACGGATGACCGATCGAGCTTCGAAGGATAGGGACGGAGGCGGCGGTCTCCTCCACTACTGGTTGTACGGCATCATGAGAGCCGCCTCCCAATTCGGGAATCAGGCGGTGTTCCTCCGGGTGGCGCAAAGCGCGAT
>DATEGJ010000010.1:0-2350 GCA_035280105.1 Thermoplasmata archaeon | reverse complement strand
AAGGCACCCTCCCGATCCTTGACAGCCTCTTCCCGCGCTACGAGGTCTCGCTCCCGAGTCTCCAAGGTTGCCGTTTGATTCGCGAGAGTCTTTCGAGTTGACTCGAGTTCCAGCCGCGCCTTCGCGGTGTCCATCGCAAGGAGCTTCTTCTGCGACGTCACCTCCACGTCCTCGGAGGCGCGGCGCTCTTCGAGGCGCCGCATGATCATCCCGCTCGCTTCCTTCACCGCTTGCAGTTCCGTGCGAAGCGATTCGAGTTCCTTTTGCCGCATCGCGCTCCGCTCGTATTCCTTCTCAAGCTCCCACTTCCGGCGATAGAGCTCCTCTTCGCGATCGATGAGCTTCTCTTCCTGGTCCCGGCGGGACTCGAGATCGTGGAGGTACGCATCGCGTTCCGCGGCCTCTAGTGCAGCGACGTCTGCGATCGCCTTATCCGGGTCGCCGATCCCGTCGAGCGAAGCGTGTGGGTAGCTGCGTTGCAGCTGGTCGATGCTGATCGTGGAGTGGCCGTAGTCGTAGGTGCGCACCTCGAGCTGAGCGCCCGCACTCGTGGCGTCCCTCAGGATTTCCGGGAGCGCTTCCCGTCCGACGACGTCGGCCTTGGATCGGTGTTCCGCCAGGACGCCGTCGCCGTCCCGCAAGACGAGTAGGCCCTGGGCGGGGGTGTCGCCGCGGAAGACCGATGTCCTGAGGATGCCGTTGAATTTCATCGCCCGGAGTTCGGCCAGGATGGACCGAACCGCCTCGGGGCCCCCGTCCGAGATTCGTTCCACTCGGCCCGGAGGCACTTCCATGTCGGGCGCCACGCGAATGTCATACTAAGAAGCTTCCCACGACATTCTGTCCCCTGAAACGCTCGCCGAATGAGGGCGTGTTTCAGCGCGCCATGTCGCCGAAGTTGGGCGCGGCGGCGAATGCAACCTCAAACAAGGTTAACGACGAACGCCCGATCGACAACGCTTTTTCTAGCCCTCCGCGATGGCGGTCTCGCGTTTGTGATGAGAAGAGGGTCAGCCGATCTGGTGACGACCTCTATGAGTGCTGAAACGCAAGACGCTGCAGGGATCTACCTGCCTTGCAGCTGAGTTCGCCGTTCACGGTGGCGTGAGCTCGGCATCCTCGATTCGGCGGATTTCAACCGACACGCCCGGCGCGCCGTAGTCTTTCGTCGCGTGTATCACCACGACCTGGCTGTCGTCCGAAAAAACCACGTAGGTTAGTGAGTCGAGCACCGCACGGGTAAGTTTGTCGAGGTCGGGCCTTTTGTCCGGCCACACGCGTCGTTTCTTGGGAGCCGATTTCGGTTTCGGCAGACCGAAGTGAAGATCAATCTCAACCGGGCCCTCCCACGGTTGTTCTGGCGCGAACCGCTGCGCGACATCCGCGACGAGTCGCCTCCAACTCGAGAGGCCTTTGGCGGTACTCGTGATGATCGGTTTTCCGTTTTTGACCCATGCGCGGGTCGAGCCTTGCGGTATGGGGAGGCCGTGAACTTGAAACGCGATCAGCGAATCGGTGAGGAGGCCACCGGCCTCGGGCAGCGTTGCCCGCGACGTGTTTGTCACGACCGGGAGCTTGTCTCGCACGCGGGGTCGTCGAATCGCCATATCCCATCCTCACCTCGCGGCGATCGGAGGTGTCCGACGTCGAGCCGACAAGCACGTGCGCGGTATTAACATTTGTCCGATGCCGCCATTTCTATGGAGCGCGGCGGATATGAAGGGCTGCAGGAGGTATGTGAAAGTGTCTCGCTACTTCAGCGCGGTCTTCGCCCGTGGAGTGTCGTCGACGACGAGGGCGATTTGTGTCTTCCCGTTCCTCGACCCGAGGATGTAGATCGATTGCACATTGACCCCCGCGCGCGCCAGCCGTCGCGCGACCTTCGCGAGTTCGCCCGGTCGATCGAGCAATTCGATTTCGAGGATGTCCGCGAGCTCGTACTTGAGCCCCGCCATCGTGAGCGCCTTCTCCGCGGTCTGCGCGTCCTGGGTGACGATTCGCAGAAACGACGAATCGGACCTCGACTCGCTCGAGATCGCTCGGATGTTCACGGCCGCCCCGGCGAGCGCGTCGGTGACGCGCGCCAACTCCCCCGGTTTGTCTGCCACAAAAACCTTGAACTCTTTCGTTCGAAACCCCCCTTCGTGGCGGTGCGGTGAATCGACGAGGCGCCTACAAAAGTCTTCCCCACCCGCGGGTCGCGAGTCACGGCACCAAGCGAACACGATCGTGCGGGAACAGGATCGCTTCGCGGATGTTCGGCAGATCGAGGAGCTTCTGAACGAATCGGTCGAGCCCGAAGCCCCATCCGCCGTGGGGTGGCATCCCGTACCGGAACGCCTTCAGGTAG
>DATEGJ010000009.1:0-8369 GCA_035280105.1 Thermoplasmata archaeon | reverse complement strand
ACGGAACCGAGGACCAAAAACGGAAGTATCTCGTGCCGGTGGCTCGAGGCGACTGGATTGGTGCGTACGCCCTCACCGAACCCGGGAGCGGATCCGACGCAGCCGCGATGCGGACGACCGCAAAGCGCGACGGAGATGATTGGATCCTCAACGGCACGAAGTCGTTCGCTACGAATGGATCGGCATCCAAGGTCGTGATCACCTACGCGCGAACCGGCCCGAAGAAGCACGACATTTCCGCCTTCATCGTCCCAACGGATGTGCCCGGATTCTCCGTATTGAAGAAAGAGAACAAGATGGGAATCCGCGCGAGTGACACGGTCGTGCTCGGGTTCGACCAATTGCGGCTTCCGCCGGGAAATCTCCTGGGGCAGGTGCACAAAGGGTTCACGATCGCGATGGCGACGCTCGACGGTGGCCGCATCGGTATCGCGGCCCAAGCGCTCGGCATAGCCCAGCGAGCTCTCGAAGAGTCTGTCAAGTACGCGAAGCAACGAGAGGCGTTCGGCCAGAGGATCGCCGAATTCCAGGCAATCCAGTGGAAGCTCGCGGACATGGCGACCGAGATCGACGCGGCCCGGTTGCTCACGTACCGCGCGGCGAGGATGGAGGACCTCCAGCGGCGGCACACGTACGAGTCGAGCGTCGCGAAGCTGTTTGCGTCAGAAGCCGCGCACCGCGCCGTCGACGCGGCCGTCCAGATCCATGGCGGGTACGGTTTCATCAAGGACTACGCGGTCGAGAAACTCTACCGCGATCAGCGCGTCACGGAGATCTACGAAGGGACATCCGAGGTGCAGCGGCTCGTCATCGCCCGCACGGTCCTCGGAGTCTGATGTCTCAAGAGCGCGAATGCTTATGCTCCCCTCGTGCGTCGCCTCAGGTGATGCCGACCCGGGTCCTGTACATGGACGAGCGCCGCGACCAGGACCCGGACCCGTGCTACGCACGAGAGTTCGACGCGCACATCGTTGAACGGGGTCCGGACTTCGTTGTCCTCGATCAGACCCTGTTCTACGCGGACGGCGGCGGGCAGCCGTACGACACCGGCGTGCTTCGCAGCGGCACCTCAGAGTCGAAAGTCCTCCGGGTCACGAAAGAGAAGGGGGTCATCCGACATTTCGTCGATCGCATACCCGCCTCGGACGAGGTCCACGGGATCGTGGACTGGGAACGTCGGTACAAGCACATGAGGATGCACACGTCCCAGCATCTCATGTCGGGCCTAGTGTTCCGCGTCTATGCCGCGCGCACGGTCGGAAATCAGATTCACACGGATTACAGCCGCGTCGATTTCCAACCCGCCAACTTCACGCCCGAGGACCTGAGGCGCATCGAGGACGAGTGCAATCGCGTGATCGCGACCGCCCAAGACGTGCGGATCTACGAGGAGGATCGCGTCGCGGTCCACAACAAGATCGCGGATCGAGCCTTGCTCGATCTCATCCCGGAATCGGTTCGTCGCCTCCGAATCATCCAAATCGGAAACGCGGACTACTGCCCGTGCGGCGGGACGCACTTGAAGAACGTCTCGGAAATCGGGAAGGTCCACATCCTTGAGAAGCGATCGAAGGGCAAGGAAACGGACCGCGTTGTCTACGAGCTTCAGCCGTCGTAGTTAGGCGATAACAGGCGACTCACAGATCGACCGCCTTGGTCCCGTCCCATACCTGGCGCGCCCCTTTCTCCGCGGCGGGGATCAGCAAATCTCGCTTCGACTTGGTCGGGATGATGAAGTACTCCTCCGTCTTGCCGGCCTCCGATACGAGGGCTAGTTTGACCTTTCCGCCTTCCATGGGCGCTCCGGTCTCCGGGTGCAGGTAATTGTACCGAATGTACCGACCGCGGTCGATCAGCGAGCGAACTTCGACATCGCCTTTCTTCGTGCGTGTGAGGACCTCCTCGGGAAACGGATCCATAAAGCACCGCCCTCGGGAAGGCAGCGAGGACGAAAAACCTGCACTCCAGGCGTGCGCCACGCGTTACTGAAAGTGATTATCAAGACAACTGATAATCATCGGACGCTGGCGGGAGAGGAACCCTTATCACCCTCGCCGGGCCGTGGCGCGGACGCCATGACCCAAAGCTATGAGATGGCCGGCAGGAACGTGGCGTCAAACCTGGCGGAGAAGCAGCCGCATGAGCTGCTGCTCTTGCTGGGTGGCGCGCTCGCGATCCTCCTGTCAGTCATGCTCTACGCGATCCAGTGGGCACAGGGTGGCATCCCCGCGAGCCGGCTCGCGAGCGAGACGACGACCTTTGTCATCGTCCTCGTGCTCGGAGCCGCGCTGTGGGCCTCCGCCGCGGTGTCGCGCAAGAACCTGATGAACGGCGCGATCGTCGCGGGCGTCGTGAGCATCGTCTTGATTGCTTACGGCGGCGGCCTCGCGGGAACGATCGGCGGCGTCATCGGACTGCTCGGCGCAATCCTTGCGGCGGCCAATCCGTACCTGCCGTGGTCACGCCACACCTAGATCGCTGGATCCCCTGCTGTTCACGCCGCGCCCACTGCGCGGCGTCCTCCCCCTTTTGATTCGCCAGACCCAAGTAGCAACGGCGCGAACGGCCGCTCCGCTCGTCCAAGGAGACTGCCGCCTCAACGGCAACCTCACCACTGCTTGCCGCGCATCGCGGCCCGTAGGTTCCGCAGGAGCCAGCGCAACCGCCAGCCGATCCTTCGGACCCGTTTCGTCCGGAATCAGACCACCTCCTTCGCTTCTCGCGCCGCTTTCATGTCGCGAGCGCTCGGGACAGAGCGAGTTGAACGCCCACCTCGAGGTCTACAGCCTCGGATGCTGCCCTTACACCATGCCCCGCTAGATTTTCAAGGACGCAGAACGCGAGAGCTGGCTCTCAATATGCTGGGAAGCCCGCCCGCCACGGGCCGTGTCGGTTGCTTCATTGTAGCGATTCGGGTCATGGCCTCGTTCCCGAGGACCTCGAGGTATTTCAAGAGTGCGACGTCCATCTCGCGACACGAGGACATCGACTCATCGTGTGCCTCGATCGAAGAGCACCTCACCCGCGCACTCGATTCGTTGGATCTTGTAGTACGGCAACCTCGTTTGACCGGCCGTGAAATAGCGGCGCTCGAGATCGACGATCTCGGAGCCGCGGATCGTCCGAAAGCCCGCGGTCTGCGTCCGATCCCGATACCACAGAAGCGCGTCGGAGAGTCGATCAGGCCGCTTCCATCGCAACTCGTTCAGGACCTCGCGCGCGGTCCTCGCCATCGGGAATCGCCAACGGCGTCGCGGGTCTTTTTCTTCGCGGCACAAAGACCATATCGGGCCGACCGGTTGCGAGGGCATGGACTATCCGCCGCGCGTGAAAGCCCTCTTAGACCGCGCGGGGGCGGGCCAAGGCGACTCCGTCGTCGTGCACGCGCGGGGCGAGCGGTTCGATGGGACGTTGATGCCGCACCACGGGTTCAGCGGCGAGGACATCCTCACGTTGAAGCTCGCGACGGGGTACAATGTGGGGATTGCCGTCGGGGAAATCGAATCGATCGAGGTGACCGCGAGGACCACAGCACGCGAACTGCGTCGTCAACTCCCGCCACCCGCCAAGGACAAGCCGACGGTCGCGGTCCTCAGTACAGGCGGGACGATTGCCTCGTACGTCGACTACCGCACCGGGGCGGTGCACCCCGCGGTGACGGCGGAGGAACTGGTGTTCAGCGTCCCGGAGCTCCTCGACATCTGCAACGTCCGCGCCCGCGTCGTGTACAGCATTTTCAGCGAGAATCTGAAGCCGGAGAACTGGTTGCATCTCTCCCGCGAGGCGGCGAAGGAACTGGATTCCGGCGCCGCGGGCGTAATCGTGCCCCATGGGACGGATACGCTTCATTTCACTACCGCTGCCCTCTCCTTCATGCTTCGCGACTTGACCGGACCGGTTGTCGTAGTGGGGTCGCAACGGTCGAGCGATCGACCGTCATCGGACGCCGCCCTGAACTTGCTGAGCGCCGCGCGTGTCGCGACCTCCAACCTTGGCGAGGTCGTCGCAGTCATGCACGGAGAGACGAGCGACAGCTTCGGCCAGATCCATCGAGGCACGAAAGTCCGCAAGATGCACGCATCTCGCCGGGACGCGTTTCGTTCCTTGAATGCGAATCCCCTGGGACGTGTCGAACCGGACGGACGCGTTGCACTCGCGGACCGCGCGCTGCCCCGATCTCCTGGTCCTACGAAGGTGGACGAGGTCCTCGACCCCAAGGTTGCGCTCGTCTTCTTCTATCCTGGCCAGCGGCCGAGCGAACTGGAGGGAATCCTCAACGGCATCCACGGCCTCGTCGTTGCAGGGACCGGATTAGGCCACGTCGCCCACGACATCGTCCCCGTGCTCCACCGGGCGACGCGAGACGGCGTGGCGGTCGTCATGGCGACGCAGACCTTGCAGGGCCGCGTGAACATGCGCGTGTACGACACGGGCCGGGATCTCATCAAGGCGGGCGTCATCAGCGCCGAGGACATGACGCCGGAGACCGCGTACGTGAAATTGATGTGGGTCCTGGGGCACACGCGCGAGCACGCCGAAGTCGCCCGTGCGATGGCGACGAACGTGGCCGGAGAAATCAACCCGCGGATTCGCCTCGATGAATTCGCCGAATGACGCCGGCATCGCTGCTCGTTAAGCTTATCCCCGCCCGGCGGGTTGGACGAACGAATGAAGATCGACCAAGTGGGCGAGGTGGGCGTTGTGCTCACCGATGCGAACGAACCCGTCCTCTCCGGCGGCGATCAGGTCATCGGATATCGCGCGTTGAATTACGAAATCTACAGGTCGGCGGTCGGGAAGAAGACGCTCGTCGAGGCCCGCAAGGGGTGGGTGTGGCAGACCCGGCGACGCGTCTTGCTCCTCGATCTAGATTGGCTCGATCTCCCGGATGGCAAGAAGGGCAAGAAGTACCACGAAGTTCCGCTCGAGGAAACGATCGATGTGATTCACAAGCGGAAGCGCGTCCTCCTCGTGACCGAAGACGCCGAACACGGCAAGGTCGTCTTCGAGTTCCGGCCATTTGGCGCCGCATCGCGGCTCCTTGCGTGGCTGAAGAACGAGAAGGAGCATCGGCGAAAGAGGGAGGACGGCACGCTCCGCTCCCCGTACCGCGCGGAGGACCGCTAGCGGCCCATCTGCTGTGCGGCCAGGCGTCGCTCCCGCTGTTTTCGCTTCATCCGCCGAGTGTAGAGGAGCGAACCGATGAACGCGAGAAGGACGACGAAGAGCCCGGCCGCTTGGGCGGGTTGGTCGCCTTTGTAAACGACCCCTAGGATAAACAGAACCAGAATCCAAAAAACGATGTAGCCCGCGATCCGGCGCTTTGCGAAGTCGAAGACGCGACCCATGCGAGGCCACGTTTTCCGTCGAGGACAAGAAGCCTTCGCCGTGAGTTCGCAATCCCGCGAATATCCCAAAGGTAGATTCGCGTCGGGTGATGTATTCGGATGGGGACGATCATGACTGCCAATGAGGAATACGAACGGATTTGGGACATGCTTGCCCAGACGCACCGCCAGACTCACGGCTAGGGCCACGTTGCCGTGCGGGACTTCAACTGCTGCGGGGAGTTTGCGGTCATGATGGCGCTCCGCGCGGCGTCCACGCTGAAGCCCGAATACCCGCAACGCCTCCTTCTTCGGATGGCCGCGATGCCGGAGCTCGATCGCGATTTCTACGTGAAGAATCTCCTCTCGACGGACGGCGAACCGGAACCGTCGGACCCCGAGCCGCTCCGGGAATACCGGGCGAGTCGGAGGTACCATATTCTATGGTCGGAACTCAAAGAAGCGGGGGCAGAGATCGCATCCCTCGAGGAGAAACTCGAGCGAGCGGAGACGCACATCGCGGAGCTCCAAGAAACGCTTCGAAAAGTCGGCGTTCCCGACGCCACGGCGGGAAAGGCTTAACCCTCGAATCCTGGTTCCCAGACCCATGGACTACCGTGGGCTCGGCCTGAAGGTCGGGCTCGAGATCCATCAGCAGCTTGCGACACACAAATTGTTTTGTGAGGATGCATCGGTCCTTGTCGACGACCCTGGAGGCTTGCGCTTCCGCCGTCGGCTTCGGCCCTCGCCCTCCGAGCTCGGCGAGGTCGATGCCGCCGCGATCGAAGAAGCAAAACGACATCTCGTCTTCGTTTACGAGGCCACGCCGAACTCCTGTCTCGTCGATGCGGACGAAGAACCGCCGCATCCGCCGAACCCGGAGGCCCTCGACATCGCGCTTGAGATCGCCCTCCTCCTCAATGCGAAGCCGGTGAATGAGGTCGACTTCATGCGGAAGATTGTGATTGACGGATCGAACACCTCTGGATTTCAACGTTCCGCGCTCGTCGCGCTCGATGGCTATCTTGACATCAACGGGAAGCACGTCGGTGTCCCGACGCTGCTCCTCGAGGAAGACGCCGCTCGGAAGCTCGACGAGAAAGCCGGGGAGGTTGCCTACCGACTTGATCGTCTCGGCATCCCGCTCGTCGAGGTCGCGACGACGCCCAATATCGCGACGCCGGATGAAGCGCGGGAAGTTGCCCTCGCCTTTGGATCCCTGCTCCGGGCAACACGCAAGGTGATGCGCGGGATCGGGACGATCCGGGAAGACGTCAACGTCTCGATTGACGGAGGTGCGCGTGTCGAGATCAAGGGCGTCCAAGACCTGCGCCTCATGGCGACGTTCGTCGAGAAAGAGGTCGAGCGCCAGCAATCGTTGATCCAGGTCGCCCGCGAACTGAAGGAACGAGGCATCCGCTCGGTTCCGTCCGAGATTCGCGACATCACCACCTTGCTTGCGGAATCGGAGTCGAAGGTGGTTCAGGCTGCGCTGAAGGGAGGTGGCAAAGTCCTTGGGTGGAAACTCCCGGGCTTTGCGGGATCCTTGAAAGGGAAACTTGGACCCGAGCTTGCGGCCCATGCTCGCATCGTGGGCGTCGCCGGGATCTTCCATTCGGACGAATTGCCCGGATACGGAATCCGCCCTTCAGAAGTAACTCAGGTGCGATCCTCCCTCGGGCTCAAGGACGGGGATGCCTTCGTCCTCGTGGCGGAGGAGGAGGCGAAGGCGAGACGCGCGTTCGAAGAGATGTATCCGCGGGCCGTCGCGGCGCTCCAAGGTGTCCCCCCGGAGACGCGCGAACCTCGGCCCGATGGCACGACCGCATACGCCCGTCCTCTCCCGGGAAAGGCCCGCATGTACCCGGAGACCGACGTGCCTCCGATCCGCGTGACGCGCGAACGCCTCGAACGAATTCGAGAGTCCCTCCCGGAAAGACCGGACGTCGCGGTGTCGCGTCTCGCCCGCGAGTACGGAATCCATGAGCAGCAGGCGCGGCAGCTCGTCCAGGAGGGAAGCGACGAAACGTTCGAGCTGATTGCCCGCGAATTCGGAGAACCGAAGCTCGTCGCCACGGTCCTCCTCTACACGTATGGCGAGCTGCGACGCGAAGGAATCGACGTCGACAGCATTCCTCCGGATCACCTGCGCGAGCTGTTTGCCCTCATAAGGAGCGGGCGCTTCGCGAAAGAAGCGGTCCCGGACCTTCTCCGAGAGATGGCGCGGCGAAGCATTCGTGCATCCGAGGCGATGACGGCCTTGGACTTGCACGGATTGAATCGCAAAGAGCTGGAGACGATCGTCGATGAGATTCTTGCTGCATCCGCGGACCTAATCGTGACGCGAGGTGAAACCGCGGAGAAAGTCCTCATGGGTCGCGTGATGGCGCAGGCCCGCGGCCGTGCGGACGGGAGACTGGTGAGTGAGATCGTCCACGCGCGCCTCAAGGATCGCCTGGAGGGCGAGCCAAAGAAGGGAAAGAAAAGAAAAAGGTAATCCTCCACAACAATCCAGGCTAAGCCGAGTCGTCAGCGCTTGCCTTTCTTCGCTTTCTTCGCGGTTTTCTTCGATGCCATGGTGGGGTCTAACTCCTCCTGGGGGCAGGCCCCGTTGATGAGGGATGTTGAGCGATGCGGCTATTAAATGCGCGCCGGGAACTCCCTGCTTACCGAATCGGAGGCTTGCCCGTCGCCCGCCGTTCGAGAACGACGAATGCAACGACCGCGAAGACAGTCCCCCCGACGCCCGTGAACGCGAGGCCAATCAGTAGCGGGCTAAGGCCGCTGCGTTCGACTGGAGACGGTGGCGGCGCATTTGGATTGTAGCTTAAGGTAACGATAGAAATCTCCGGTGACGAAGTGCCTGACGGAGCGCTCAGATCGATTTCGTATTGGATGTATCGAGCTTGCGGGCTGCCCGGTATGTTCGCGGGTGGGCTTGTCAAGAGCGTTAGAACCCATCCACTCCACGAAGAATCCGGTGCGGAGGTATTCCCGATGCGGACCCAAAGGGTCCCCGCGGAATAGTTCGGAAACGAGGCA
>DATEGJ010000008.1:0-2550 GCA_035280105.1 Thermoplasmata archaeon | reverse complement strand
CACGGGCTGCGAGCGCCACCGCCTTGGCCCCTTGGCCCATCAAAAGGAGGCGATGACCCGGCAACGTTGCGAGCGCCGTCTCCTCCGTCGGAGCGCCGAGGAACACACTCGGGATGAAGTCGAACACCGCATGAGATGCCGCAGTCGCCAGAAGGTAACACGCGAGGAGAAGACCGACCGTATCGGGATCGACCGCGCCGGGCACCACGCCTGCGATGAACGCCCCCCACGCAGATTGCGTCGCGAGGACGAGGGCGGCGACGTTGTTCACATGCAGACCGGGAGACAGGCCCGTCGCAATCCCCGAGACGACTCCGAGGAACGTCACAACGAGGAATCCGACAAGGAGTCCGAGGGAATTCACCGCATGTGGAAGCAATCCCGGGTGGGTGAACGTCCTCGGTGCACGTAGGCTACATTCACGTCGGCCTAGGGGATCCCCAGCCACCGCCTCCCGGAGTCTCGATCTCGAGGACATCCCCTTGGCGGAGATCGAGGACGATCTTCGCAGGCAGCTTCCGTCTCCGTCCCCCGCGGACGAGCGAGTTGCGGCCGGGATGACCGTTGCGCCCGCCTCGGAGCCCCTTCGGCGGGAGGGCTCGCCGCTCGGACAGGATCGACGCGGTCCCGCGTTGCGCGAGAAAGCGGATTGACCGCCGCACCCCGTCGCCGCCGGGATGACGCCCCGCTCCTCCGGTTCCGGGGAGGAGACGATAGGATTCGACACGGAACGGATACGCGAGCTCAAGCGCCTCGACGGGCGTGTTGCGGGTGTTCGTCATGTGCGTGTGAATCCCCGAAGTCCCATCTCGGAATGGAAGCCCGCCTTCGCCGCCCGCAATCGTCTCGTAGTACGAGAACGGCCGGGTCCCGGACGCCCCGATCGTGAGGTTGTTCATCGTCCCTTGGCTCTGGGCCGGAACGCGGTCCTTCAGGGGAACGGCAAGCGCGAGGAACAGGATATCGACAATTCGCTGGGACGTCTCGACGTTCCCCGCCGCGACGGCCGCGGGCGGGCGCGGGCGCACGAGGCTCCCCTCGCTCGCCATCACGCGAACGGCGCGATACGCTCCGGCGTTGGCGGGCGCATCCGGATCCGTGAGGCATCGGACGACGTAGTAGGTCGCACTGAGGGTGACGGCGAATGGCGCGTTCAGGTTCCCCGGAACCTGCCGGTCCGTACCATCGAAATCGACCGTGAAGCCGGAACCGCCGACGGTGACCTCGGCCTGGAGGCGGATGCGTCCGTCGTCCGCGGATTCCATGAACTCGTGCGCGGTCCAAGTCCCCCGAGGCAATGACTGGATGGCGGCTCGGACCCGTCGCTCCGAATAGTCCTGCAACTCATCGATCGCCGTCCGGAGCCTGACGACCCCATGCTTCTCGACGAGCTCGAGAAACCGTCGCGCACCGAGTTCGTTCGCGGCGCGTTGCGCACGCAGGTCGCCGAGTCGCTCGGTGGGGTTAAGCGTCTCGCGCCGTAATCGATCCAACACCGCGCGTCGTTCGCGGCCTCGATCGAGGAACTTCTGCGGTTCGAGGACGAGTCCCTCCTCCTCGAGCGACGTCGCGTTTGCAGGCATCGAACCGGGGACGGACCCGCCGATGTCCGCGTGGTGCGCGCGGTTGGCGGTGAATCCGACGATCCCATCGCGGAAGAACACCGGCCGCACCAGCGTCACGTCAGGAAGGTGCGTGCCGCCATGGTACGGATCGTTGAGGATGATTTGGTCGCCTCGTCGCAGCGTCCCCGGGAACTCGTTCAGGATCGCTTCGACGGCCGTCGGCATCGAGCCCAGGTGAACAGGAATGTGTTCGGCCTGGGCGACCATGCGGCCTTCCGCATCGAAGAACGCACAGCTCGCGTCCATGCGTTCCTTGATGTTCGGCGAATACGCGGTCCGCCGCAACGCCGTGCCCATCTCCTCGGCGACGAACGCAAAGGCGGTTCGAAACACCTCGAGCTCGATCGGATTCACGTGGTCACCCGAATCTCGAGAATCCCAGGAGGTTGCACCCGGAGCCGGGCGGTCGGCGGCACGACCGTGGTGGCATGTTCTTCCTCGACGATAGCCGGCCCTTCGAGCTCCGCTCCGATCACCAGCGAGTCTCGTGGAACGACGGGCGTGTCAAACCACCCTTCCCCGAAAAGGACCCGGCGACTTCGACGAGGCGCCCGGACCGCCAACGTGGCGACCGGCCGCCGCACAGGACGCGGCACATGGGCGGCGAGTCGCACGGTAACCAATTCGATCGATTCGGAGGAAGCGGCGTATCCGTACCGCTTGCGGTGCTGCGAGCGGAATGCGGCGGCGAGGTTACCTCGGACCGGGACATTGATATCGTAGCTTTGTCCTCGGAACCGGAGGTCGACGCTTGGCTCCAGCACTGCCTGGGCAGGGTTGAACTCTTGAGAACGCAAGTCCTCCTCGGCCCGCTTCGTGAATTCGGCAATCGTCTGGCGAATTATCGCGTCGGACCGATCGAGAGCGGCCACCGAGCTTCGGCTATATTCTAGCTGGATCGGAGAAATCAGGATACCGTACGCGG
>DATEGJ010000007.1:0-2236 GCA_035280105.1 Thermoplasmata archaeon | reverse complement strand
ATGCTCGCGCGGATCGAGACCCCGTCGCGCGAGGACGATCCGCATCGCCTTCGCCATCGAAGCGCGTACGACTTGTTGGATGCCCAGGGTCGCCTGGTCAACAGAGACGCGCAGGTCGCTCGCGAACCGTTCGATTCCTTTCCGGGCGAGCGCGACATCGAGAGGGAGGCGGCCACCGAGGAGGGCGTCTCCCAAGACACCGCCGACCGCGTCCGCATCGGCGACCGTGACCCGCTGACCTCCCTTGCCGTAGGCGATCGGGCCGGGCTCCGCTCCCGCGCTCTCCGGTCCGACACGCAGCGCGCCGCCCGAATCGATCCACGCCACGCTCCCGCCGCCCGCACCAACGGACTCAATCTCCACGATCGGAAGCGCGATCGGAAAGGTTTCGATAGAACCCTCGGTCGTCCAGGCAGGACGTCCTCCGTCCAAGACGGAAAAGTCCGCGCTCGTCCCGCCCATGTCGAACGAAACGACCTTTCGAAGATGCGCCGCGCGGGCGAGCGAGGCAGCCGCCGCGACGCCGCCTGCGGGTCCGCTCAAGACGAGCTCGATCGGCCTTCGCATGGCGACGGAATGCGCCGCGACGCCGCCGGACGATCGCATCACGAGGTACCCGCGGCCGAGTGCGGTGGCGAGGTCGGAGAGATATCGGACCACGAGAGGCTTGATGTACGCATCAAGGACGGTCGTCGACGAACGCTCGTATTCGCGGAACTCGGCGAGGACTTCGTGACTCATCGACACCGGGAGATCGCCAAGAGCCATCGTGAGCAGTTGTTCGTGGCGCGGGTACAGAAACGAGAAGAGGAACGAGATCGCGACGGAATCCGCTCCCGATGCGCGGACCGCCCGCGCCACGCGCGCGATCTCCGCTGCCGAGGGCTTGCGGATAACCCGACCGCGGGCATCGACCCGTTCGTGCACGCCGAAGCATCGGTCTCGCGAAACTGGCGGCTCGGGACGAGTCACGCGGAGGTCGTACAACGACGGTCGGTTCTGTCGACCGATCGTGAGGAGGTCCTCGAAACCCGCCGTCGTCACAAAGGCCGTCCGGGCGCCGCGTCTCTCCAAGATCGCGTTCGTCGCCACGGTCGTGCCGTGGGCCATCCCGTCCCCGCCGAGCTCCCGCATTCCGGCGATGACGGCCCTGGTAGGATCCTTGGTCGACGGAAGCTTCGCCGTGACGACGGATCGACCGCGGAACCCGACGAAGTCCGTGAACGTGCCGCCCACGTCGACGCCGACGTCCACGTGGGCCCGGATGGGAATCCGAGTAATGTCCTTTCGCGAACCGCGCGCGACTCGAGACTTGCAGTTCGACCTCTCACGGCGACGGCGGGTTCTCCAGCGTGCCCTCCATGAATTGGCGGTATCCCTCGAGGTCGAGGAGGCCATGGCCGCTATAGTTGAACGCGATCACCGTTTCCTCGTTCTCCTTCTTCGCCTCGAGTGCGAGGTCGATGGCACCGCGGATCGCATGGCACGTTTCCGGAGCCGGCACAAGGCCTTCCGTCTTCGCGAAGATCTCGCCCGCCTTGAAGGTGCTCAGCTGGTCGACCGCGCGAGGCTCGACGAGGCCGGCATCGAGCAGCACGCTCAGGGTTGCCGCGGTGCCGTGGTACCGCAATCCGCCCGCGTGGATGCGCGGCGGGACGAACCCATGGCCGAGGGTGTGCATCTTGACGAGCGGCGTCATCTCGCCCGTGTCGCCGAAGTCGTACTCGTATCGACCGGCCGTCATCGACGGGACGGACTCCGGCTCGACCGCGATGAAGCGCGTCTCGACATTGCCGCGAATGCGCTCGCCGATCGTCGGATACGTGAAGCCACCGAAATTCGATCCGCCGCCGACACTGCCCACCATGAAATCCGGTACGACGTCGGCGAGTTCGAATTGCTTTTGCGCTTCCAGCCCGATGATTGTCTGATGCATCAGGACGTGGTTCAACACGCTCCCTAGGGAATACTTCGTGTTCTTCGCGGTGACGGCGGCCTCGATCGCCTCCGAGATCGCGATGCCGAGGGATCCGGGATGGTCGGGGTCGGCCTCGAGGAATTTTCTGCCCACATTCGTTTGGGGGCTCGGGCTCGGGATGACTTCAGCGCCGTACAACTTCATCAGGTACTTTCGGTACGGCTTCTGGTCGTACGAGACCCGCACCATGAACACCTTCGCGGTCATGCCGAAGTAACTCGTCGCAAGGGCAAGTGCGGATCCCCACTGGCCCGCGCC
>DATEGJ010000006.1:0-3112 GCA_035280105.1 Thermoplasmata archaeon | reverse complement strand
GAATCAGCGCCCATGACAGTAGCACAAGCAACGTCAAGATCGCGATCGTCTGATTCAGTATGACGTAGAAACCGAGGACGATTGCGATCAGCCCCGCGACGACCTCGAGGCCGCGCATCCAACCCGGGACGATTCTCTCCTCAACCGAAACGCTCGCCACCACGCCTCCGCACCCGAATGCGCAACCGACATGGCGGGTATTAACCCTTCTCGCGGGACAAAACGGAGCGATTGGGTCCATTGGGCCTCCCGAGTCTCCGAGGAGCCTGTGACACCAAACGATAATCGTCGCCGTCGCGTTTCGGGTTCCATGGCCGCGCCTTTCGGGAAGTTAGAATACCTGTACGTCGGCACATCCGATTTCGAACGCGACCTCGCGTACTACACGAAGGTCCTGAAGGCGAAGGTCCTCTGGAACCACCACGCGTTCGGCGCGAAGGTCGCCGCGCTCCAGCTCTGCGACGGGCCGCATTACCTGCTGGCGGATCATCGACCTGCCCCGTCGTGCTTGCCGATCTTCGAGGTCAAGGACCTGAAGGCGACCGCGAAAGACCTCCGGTCGCGGGGCTGGAAGTCGGAGGGCCGTCCATTCGAGATCCCCCCGGGTCCGTGCCTTCTCTTCAAGGACCCGAGTGGGAATCCCCTCGCGATCCTTGAGACGATTCGGCCGAATGTCTTCGGCGAAGGCTTTGAGGCCTAAGAGCGCGTTGCTCCGACCGCCCATGGCGAGGTTCTCGATGTTCGAACACCCGAACGTGGCGCTCCTAAGCCGCCTGTACGAAGCGTTCGACAAGCAGGACAACGCGACGTTGGCGAAGCTCATTGCCGAGGACGCGATCTGGCACGTACCCGGCTCCACGCCGATCTCGGGGGACCATCAAGGACACGCGGCGATCTTTGCCTTCTTCGCCAAGCTCGCCGAGCTGAGCAGCGGCACCTTCCGCGCCGAGCTGATCGATGTCATGGCGAGTGACATGCACGCGGTCGCCTTCGCGGAGGCGAGCGGGACGCGGGGCGAGCGCACGTACGAAGGTCTGTATCTCCTCCTCTTTCGAATCGACAAGGATCGGATCGTCGAGGCGCGCCTCTTCAACGACGATCCGGAGGCGTTCGAAGCGTTCTGGTCGTAGCCGGGTGGGGATCGCGGAGATTGTGGATCGCCCCCGGTGATTTGTGCGATCGCCATCGCCGTTGCGTTCGTGAGCGCGATTGTCCGCATCATCTTGTACGCCCTCCTGGTGGTCTTCTGCATCGCACCCGGGATCCTTGATCGGACCGTGTTCGGTCGGCGCCGCCCGCGGGTGTGACCACCGCCCCGCGAACTCGCTCAACATAGGCCGCGGAAGACATGAGACCCCCATGCTAGCCGACTTACAGAATGCATATATCGACGCGGTGGAGAAAGCGGGTGCGAGTACGGTCAACGTCAGCACGGCGCGCGGCCGGTATGGTCCCCCATACGGTCCGTGGCCGCGACGCGGGTTCGGTTCCGGTGTCGTCCTCGACGACAGGGGACACGTCCTCACGACGCATCATGTTGTCGAAGGGGCGGACAAGGTCATCGTCACATTCAGCGACGGCCGCGTCCTCAGCGGAACGGTCGTCGGCGGGGACGAGGAAACGGATGTGGCCGTTGTGCAGGTCGATGCGAAAGGCCTGCAGGCGGCCGTCTTCGCGAACTCCGACGAACTGAAGTTGGGCCAGCCAGTCCTCGCGATCGGGAATCCTCTCGGGCTTCCGGGCGGACCGACCGTGACGTCGGGCGTCATCAGCTCCGTGCGACGGAACCTAGGCCGAGGCCCCGGTGATGGTCTCCCCGTCATCCAGACCGATGCGGCTGTCAACCCCGGGAACAGCGGCGGTCCCCTCGTGGACCTGCAAGGACGCGTCGTCGCGATCAACGCGGCAACGATCCCGTACGCGGAAGGGATCGGCTTTGCAATCCCGATCAACGCGGCGTTGACCGTTGCACGCGAGATTGTCCAACACGGACACGTGCAGCGACCGTGGCTCGGAATTGGCGGGTATGACGTCGATCGGCGACTCGGTGCGTACTACGGCATCGCGAGCCGTGAGGGCGTCTTCGTCGCAGAAGTCTCCTCCGGATCGCCAGCGGAGTCCGCGGGTCTCCTCGTCGGCGATGTGGTCACCTCGATCGGTGGCGGCACCCTTCGCGGGGTCGCGGATCTGATCGAGGCCTTGCGCGAGCGAGCGATCGGGGACAAGATCGACGTCGAGGCGGAGCGACAGGGGAAACGGATCCGCGTCAACGCGACGTTAGGCACGCGGCCATACTGAGTCCGACAACTACAAGTCGGAGTGGTCGCATCGCCGCCGAGATGCGGCCGCTCCATCCGGAAATCTGCCCGAACTGCGGCAAGCTGACGTGGAACTGGCAGTACCTCTCGGTGAGGGTCTGGATCGAGTGCGGACACTGCGGTTTCCAGGGGACCACGAGCAACACGCCCGTTCACGGGGCTGCCACGGATAGCCAGAGCCGTAAGCTCGTCGGGAGCGGCTGAGGCCTCAGATCGGCCAGCGGTATGTGACGTACAGGACGATGGCCGAGATGGCAAGACACAAGATGACGACGACCCAGGGAGGCACCTTGAGGGCCTTTTCGTCCTCTTGGTCGAAGTATCGGATGAGGCCCGCGGCGGAGTGGAAGCCCGAATCCTTGTCCCGCGCCATGGTTCCGGATTCGCTCATGACGCGTCGATATTAGAACCTTTCCGACTCGGTCCTCCGGAGCGATTCGAGACCCTCGGGAGGCGATGAGAATTAATACGCCGCATCCAAATGGCGCCTCGACGGCGGTGCGACCCGGGTGGTCGATCAAAGCATCGTGCATATCGGAAAAAAACCGACGATGAATTACGTCCTCGCGGTCGTGACGCACTTTCACGGTGGTGCGCGGGACGTTACCGTGCGTGCACAGGGCCGTTCGATTTCGCGCGCGGTCGACGTGGCGGAGCTGGTGCGGGGCCGCTTTTTTCTCGAGGCGAAGGTCCGCGACGTCCGCATCGCGACGGAGAAAGTCACATCGGAGGACGGTCGCACGACGAACGTCAGCAGCATCGAGATCGTGTTGACGCACTGATCTCTTTTCGGG
>DATEGJ010000005.1:0-4844 GCA_035280105.1 Thermoplasmata archaeon | reverse complement strand
ACAGGCCAAGCACGACGGCAAGGAGCACAACGAAAACGGCAGCGAGGACATACGCCGTTCCGAGGACACTTGCGACGGACCCGAAAATGAAGGAACTCGACGTGTACGGGAAGATCTCCGTCCGGTCCCAAGCGCCGTTTTGAAAGTGCTGCGTGGTGATCGTGGTCCACGAGAACGAGTTGATGTCCTGGTTCGGCGTCGTGACGAGGGTGAGCGTCCAGAATGGCAGTGCCAGGCCGATCGTCGCGAGGAGGATGGCGGCCCCGAGGGCGAGACGCGGCATCCCGACGTGAAGGACGCGTTGGATCGCTGCGCGCACGGGCGTGGACGGGTGCATGCGACGGCCTGCAACCGGCGGCATGGATAAAAAGAGTCCGGCGTGAATTCGCGACGTGTCACCGGTAGAGGATGTTCTCCTCGCGCTTCCCACGATCGACGCCTTTCTTGAACCGCTTGTCGAACTCTTCGTAGAACTTGATTGTATCCGCGTCGATGCTCGGTCGAACGACCTTCATCGCCTCTTGGAAGTGGGTCGTCGAGACCTTCTTCGCGTGCTTGCTCTCGCGGAGCGCGATCATCGCGGCCTCCCGGCACAGCCCTTCGATGTCGGCGCCGGAGTACCCGTCGAGGTCCACGGCGAGCTCCTCCAGGTCCACGCCTTCGAGGGGCATGGTTTTCGTGTGGACCTTCAGGATCGCGAGGCGTGCTTCGCGATTCGGCGTCGGGACGAGCAACACGCGGTCGAACCGGCCCGTTCGGAGCATGGCAGGGTCCAGACGATCCGGGCGGTTCGTTGCGCCCACGACGACGACACCTTCGAGAGATTCGAGCCCATCCATCGAGGTGAGTAACTGATTCACGACGCGTTCGCTCACGCCGCTGTCCGCGTCGAACCCGCGCACATGCGCGATCGCATCGAGCTCGTCGAGGAAGACGATACACGGCGCGACCTGCTTCGCCTTCTTGAAGATCATGCGAACGGCCTTCTCGGACTCGCCGACCCATTTCGACATGACCTCGGGGCCTTTGATCGAAATGAAGTTTGCCTCGGATTCCGTGGCGACGGCCTTCGCAAGGAGCGTCTTCCCGGACCCCGGTGGACCGTACAGGAGGATGCCGCGTGGCGGCCGGATCCCCATGCGCTTGAATGCCTCCGGGTCCTTCAGCGGCATCTCAACCGCCTCCCGGAGTTTCATCTTCACGTCCTCGAGACCGCCGACGTCCGACCAGTTCACGCGCGGCACCTCGACGAGCACTTCACGCATCGCGCTCGGTTCGACCTCTTTGAGGGCTTGTTTGAAGTCGTCGGATAGGACGCGCATCTTCTCTAGGGTCTCGGCGGGGATCGGCTTGTCGAGGTCGATGTCGGGCAGGTACCGCCGCAGCGCCTTCATCGCGGCCTCGCGCGCGAGCGCCGCAAGGTCAGCGCCGACGAACCCGTGGCAAACGTCCGCGAGTTCCGACAAGAGGTTGTCCCGTTCCTCTTCCGCGCCTTCGATCGGCATGCCTCGCGTGTGGATCTGGAGAACTTCCTTGCGCCCCATGCGGTCCGGGACGCCGATTTCGATTTCGCGATCGAACCGGCCGGGCCTACGCAACGCAGGATCGATCGCCTCATCGCGGTTCGTTGCGCCGATGACGATGACTTGACCGCGCCCCGAGAGACCGTCCATCAGCGTGAGCAGCTGCGCGACGACCCGGCGCTCGACTTCTCCCGTCACTTCCTCGCGCTTCGGCGCGATCGAGTCGAGCTCGTCGATGAACAAGACGCTCGGGGCGTTCTTCTGAGCCTCCTCGAACTTTTCCCGGAGGCGTTCTTCGCTTTGCCCATAGTACTTCGACATGATCTCGGGGCCCTGGATCGAATAGAAGTTCGCGCCCGCCTCGTTCGCGACCGCCTTCGCGATCAAGGTCTTGCCCGTGCCCGGGGGACCGTACAACAAGACTCCCTTCGGCGGATCGATTCCGAGGCGCTCGAAGAGTTCCGCGTGTTTAAGGGGGAGCTCGATCATCTCGCGCACCTTCATCAGCTCTTCCTTCAACCCGCCGATGTCCTCGTACGTCACCGTCGGCGTGAGGACCTCGCCTTCTCGGACGGGCTCCTCTTTCATCTCGATGATCGTGTCGTCTTGGATCTGGACGACGCCTTTCGGCGCGGTGCTGATGACCATGAACGGCAACGCACCGCCCATGAGGGCGATCCCGGGCACGATGACGACGTCGCCTTTGTTCAACGGGCGTTTCAGCAAGCCCCGCTTGACGAAGTTTTCGATGCCTTGACCGAACGAGATTTTGTGGCCCTCGCTGATGATCGGTGCGATCGTGATGCGTTCCGCCGGCAGGACCTCCGCCTTCCGCACCTCGACCTTGTCGCCGAGGCTCACCCCAACATTCCGCCGGACGAGCCCGTCGATGCGGATGATGCCCTTTCCCTCGTCCTCCTGCATTACCCGGAACAGCTTGGCGGCGGTGGACTTCTTCCCGATGATTTGGATGATCTCGCCGACGTCGACACCGAGCGCGACGCGCGTCTTCGTGTCGACTCGAGCGCGGCCGAGGCCCACGTCCGACTGCGGGGCTTCAGCCACTTTCAGAACGATGCGCTCCGGCACGTTGCTTCGAACTCCCCGGGCTTATATCAAAGTTGTGGACCGGTAATCGGTGTCGGACGAAGACGTCCGACATGTCGCGATTCACTCGGGATGCTCGGCGTGTTCGCGGTGTCCTTGCTCTTCGCGGACCGACTGTGCGCGCCGCTCGCGGACCTCGCTCGACTGATGGACGACGAGGTCACGAGCTTCAACGACATCGATGCGGCAGTGCGGCCCGATCCGCACCTCATCTCCTTTCACAAACGCCGCGTTCGTCGCTTCGAGCTCGACTTCCTCGCCTTCAATGCGTTCCGCTGTGAGATCGCCTCGCAGCCGGAAGAACCCTCCTGTGGCCTTCACCCGGATTTCTTCGGCTTCAATCGTCGAAATTTTCGAGCTGCCGCCAAGATCGATCGTGACTTCCTCCGCCTTCAAGCCGCCGTCGATCCGCACGGCGCCGCTCGAGCGGAACTCTTCTGCAACGACCTTGCCTCGGACCTGCAGTGAGCCACTCGAGGAGAATTCCTCCCCTTCGACGTCCCCTTCGACCTGCAGCGATCCGCTCGCCTCGATCTCTTCCGCTTTCAGACGCCCCGCGATGCGAGCGGAACCGGCGCACCGAAATTCCTCGACGGTAACATCGCCTTCGAAGCTGCAGGAACCGGCGACCCGCGCGACCTCGGCCTCG
Organism: Thermoplasmata archaeon; assembly: GCA_035280105.1. Lineage (GTDB taxonomy): Archaea > Thermoplasmatota > Thermoplasmata > RBG-16-68-12 > RBG-16-68-12 > RBG-16-68-12. The sequence continues at coordinate 1,565 of DATEGJ010000005.1, read as the reverse complement.
AGCGAGCCCTGGACCTTCGCGCTCCCCGCCGCTTTGAACTCACGGGTCCGAACGGGATTCCCGCTTACGCTACCCGAGCCGACGATCTTGATCGATTCGTCGCTCAGCCTCGTCCCGATGCCGGAGAAGTCCATGCTCCGCATCGCCTCGCCGACCGCTCGGGCGGCCTCGCCGGCGGCTCGGGTTGCCTCCGACGCGGCCTCGGTCACTGCCGCGCCAATCGCGCCAAGATCGGCCATTGGCGGCGTGACTTCCGCGGTTTCCTCGGGTTCCGTGTCGTACCGGGCCTTGATCTCGATGTAGGTTTTCTCGGAGATCTCCCCGCGGGCCAATCGTTCCTCGAGTCGTCGGAGGATGTCTTTTCGGTTCATTGGTTCCACCGGGAACTGCGGCTCATCGCGAAATACGTTTCCTTTCGCACGAGGACTTCGATTGGCGTCCCGACTGGCGCGCTCTCGACATCCTTCGAGGCGGGTGCCTTGTGCATCCGAGGTTGCTCGCGGAAATGGAACAGTGCGTCCGTCGAGTTGGCGTTTTTGTGGCCGAACATACCGACTGAATTCACGCTAACTTATTTATACAAACGTCGCGAATATAAATGATATCATCCACCGGTTTCTCGACATTGTCTCCTTGCGGGGAGACGGTGTTGGGAGCCCGGTGGAAGAACGTTCATGTAGCGAGAAGGGACTCGCCCGGCGGGATGGCGGAACCTCTTGAGCTCATCCGCACCGCAGCCTCGGAGACACGCCGCCAAATTCTGCGGTTGCTCCAACAAGGGTTCGACCATCCGGAGGATCTGGCGAAGAAACTGAAGATCCGCCGGACCTCCGTGGACAAGCAGCTCGTGGAACTCTTTGCGTGGGGACTCGTCGATCGGGCGGCGGTGTTCCCGCCCAACGGCCGCCCTCGAATCGTGTATCAGGTGACGCAACGCGGTCGGGACTTGATCGACGTGCTCGAACGCGTCGTCAAGGAGTATTCAGCGGGCTTCAAATCGGATTTCGCCCGGGAACTCGAATCCCTCGAGGCCCGGCTCGCCGCCGGCGAGATCGCTGAAGAGATGTACTTCAAACGCCGCAAGGAAATCGAGGCTCGATACGCGCTAGCCTTGTGAACCGCGTTCCTTCCGGCGGGCGCGGGCGATCGCCTCATCAATCGTCATTTCGCCGCGCGCCACGGCGTCGGCCAGCTCGGTGGAGATCGTCACAAGACCTCCGCTGTCGAGGCGGGACCGCCGTTGGATCTCTCGCACCTCTCCCGGGGTAGGACGAATCTCGAACGGGGGCGCAACGCGCCGCCCCGACGTGCGGGCGATGTCGATCGCCGCGTCGACGTCCGGCTGCGGGGTCCGATGCGTCGTCCCTGCTTCGTCAACGATCTCGACCCGCAGGGAGTCCCGGGCGAGCGCATTCAGGATGCGATTGCGATTTGTCGGGTCACCGTGGCCGACGCGGACCGTCACCTCCTTCGACGGAAAGGCGCGAATCGCCTGATGGACATGGAAGGCGACCGCCTCCGGGCTGGCGGCGATCCGCGTATCGATCACCTCTCCGTCCCCGATC
>DATEGJ010000004.1:0-2112 GCA_035280105.1 Thermoplasmata archaeon | reverse complement strand
TGGGCGAAGGACTGTCCCGTCGAACGCTTCGTGGTTCAGGAGAACATGGCGTTCCTCTCGGGCGATTCGTCGCTGAAGATCGCGTTCGACTCGCCCCGCCTCGGCGATGGCCGGCGAGCGAGCTTTACCGCCATCCGATCGAAGTTCGACGCGTGGCTCGCGAAGAAAGCCGAAGGCGCGGGGGCGACGCTCGTCACGGGCATCCGCGTCGATGACCTGTGGCGCGAATCAGGGCGAGTGAAGGGCGTCCTCGTAGGACCGGACGACCGTGTCGGCGCGGACCTCGTCGTCGTCGCGGAAGGCGCGACCTCGGTCCTCGTACGCAAGGCCGGGCTGAAGGCCGACCTCGAGCCTAGGGAAGTTTCGGTCGGCGTCAAGGAGGTCGTCGAGCTTCCTACGGAGACGATCCAGGAGCGGTTCGGCCTCGGCGAGAAAGATGGCGCGGCGTACGTCTTCGCGGGCGAGGCGTCGATGGGCCTCCGCGGCGGCGGATTCCTGTACACGAACAAGGCGTCGGTCTCCCTGGGACTCGTCGTGTCGTCGGAAGACCTGGCCCGGAAGAAGGTCGAGATCGCGGACCTGCAGACGAAGTTCCGCATGCACCCGGCCGTGCAGCGGCTCGTGAAAGGCGGAAAGGTCGCAGAATACAGTGCCCACTTGGTGCCCGAGCTCGGGGCGGGCATGATGCCACGGCTCGTGGCCGACGGGGTGCTCGTGGCAGGCGACGCGGCGGGTTTCCTGATTAACAACGGCTATACGTTCCGAGGCGTCGACCTCGCGATCGCCTCTGGGATCGCGGTGGGGGAAGCTGCCGTCGCGGCCCGCGTCGCCGGCGGCATGTCGGCCGCGAACCTCTCGTCATACGAGGCGTCCCTGGCGGCGCGCAATGTGCTGACGGACTTGGACCGGTTCCGGCGGGCCCCGCTTTACCTGAAGAACGAGCGCCTCTTCGAGGTCTATCCGAGGATGCTCCTCGAGATCGCGGAGCGGGTGTATGCGGTCGACGGCTCCGGGAAAGATCGGCTCATGGAGACGATCCTAGGGACGGTCTCTTCGTCCGGTGTCTCGAAACTCAAGTTGCTTCTCGACCTGCTGCAGGGGGCTCGATCGATGTGACGACGGCGACGGTAGGCCGTCCGCCGCGGATCATCGTCTGCATCAAGCAGGTGCCGAAGGCGCAAGAACTCCAGGTGGACCCGGTCACCCAGACGTTGAAGCGGGTCGGAGTGCCCAGCGAAATCAATCCGCCCGATGCGAACGCGCTCGAGATGGCGTTGCAACTGAAGGATCGAATCGGCGCGGAGATCGTCGTCCTCTCCATGGGACCGACTTCGTTCGACGAGAGCCTCGAACGCGCCGTCGCGATGGGGGCCGATCGTGCGGTCCTCCTGACGGATCGCATTCTTGGCGGTTCCGATACGGTACCTACCGCGTATGCACTCAGCGAGACGATTCAGAAGATCGGCGGGTACGATCTCCTGCTGTGCGGCGAAGAGACGACGGACGCATCAACCGGCCACGTCGGACCCGGTATCGCGGGCCACCTCGACCTGCCGCAAATCACGTACATCTCGGAAATCCGCCTCGCGGATGGGAAGGTGCGAGCGCGGCGCACCGCAGAAGATGGGACGGAGTGGTGGGAGACCGCAACCCCGTGTCTGGCCACGGTGAACTTCGGATGCAACAAACCGCGCGAACCCACCCTGACGGGAAAGATCCGCGTGAAACGCGGCGGTGTGCTGACGCACTGGACGTGCGCCGACGTCGGGATTGATCCGAAGAAAGTCGGACTCTTGAACTCCCCGACGATCGTCGCGAAGGTCGACACGGTGAAGCTCCCGCCACGAAAGGGCCGAATCTTCTCCGGCGACGCGAACGAAGCGGTGCGCCACCTCCTCGAGGCGCTGCGGGCGGATGGGGTGATCGGAGCTTGACCGATGCCCACCCTCTCGAGGACAAAACGAATTTCCGCGGCGTCTGGGTGTTTCTAGAGCACCGGAAACAAGGTCTGCGGGATGTGTCCGTCCAATTGATCGGCGAAGGTCGCCGCCTCGCGGACCTCCGCCACGCTCCGCTCACCGGAATCCTGCCAGGGCACGACGTCGAGGGTCT
>DATEGJ010000003.1:0-2967 GCA_035280105.1 Thermoplasmata archaeon | reverse complement strand
CCGCCGCCACACTTTTCCGATGAGATCTCTCCGAGCTACGGACCCGAACGCGCGGCTGTCGCGGCTTCGGAACCAGTTGTCTCCGACGACCGTGAAGCGTCCGCGCTCTCCTGACGCCACGCGTTTGATGAGGAATCGTCCCTCGTTCTCGGGATCGCGGAGTACGACGAGATCTCCGATCCGCGGTTCGCGAAAGCGGTAGGCCCAACGATTCACGAGGACGTAATCGCCCGGCTCGAGGGCCGGCTGCATGCTATCGTCCTCGACCCGAAAGCGTCGGAGCGGGAACATCGCGAACGCGCTTACTTCAACTTCGGATAGACGGTCAGACGTTCCGTCGGGTACGGCGCCTTCGCCGTGACGGTCTCGAGCCCCTTGGTCTTCCAGTAGATCGACGCGATGTCGTTCGTGGCCTTCAGGAGATCTTCCGCGGCCTGCAAGTTGATTTCCTGGCGGGCTTTCGAGCCGGCCTTCAGCGCCTTCCAGACGAGGTCGTTCAGTTCTGGGAACGTCTTGGCATGATCCGGCTTGAAGTAGTCGCCCCACAAGACGCGGACCTCGTGTTTCGCGATCTCGGAATGCTGTTCCTTCGTCGCGACGTATCGCGCGAGCTTCGCGGTGTACTCCTGCCGCTGCTCCGGGGTCGCGTTCGGGCCTGGCTTCTCGAGTTGGTTGATCAGGTCAACCATGCGGATGACCGTGTGGGCCGCCATCTGCGCGTGGTGCGGGTCGTAAATGCCACACGGAATGTCGCAGTGCGCGTAGACGATCGGTGCGGGAGAAACGCGGTCGAGTAAGCGGGCCAGAGAGTACAGCAGTGACATGGCCGTCTCGTAGCGGATTCCGTTATTTAAACGTGGTGTGGTCGTGCAGAATTTCTTTGGAATCCGACCACGCGCTTGCTCGCACGTTCGTCCCGCGAATGCTAATACCCTCGGCCTTTTCTCTGAGGTAGATGCGGCGTTGGGCCATCAGACTACCGCGACGATTGCAGCGTACCTCCCGAAGGGCTCGTCGGGGTTCGGCGTCCGTCCGCTCGTCCAACTCTTCAAGGAATTGGGGCCCGGAAGCGGAGCGGCCGCACAGGCTTATTGCGCCACCGCCGTATTTCTGAGTCACCGTGTCGACGTACACCGATCTCGCCACCCTTCGATCCGAGTACCGCCGGAGGCGAGAGGCTATCACGGCTAGGCTCGAGGACTTCCGCCGGGTCGGGGAGCTTTCGGACGAACGCCTCTTCGAAGAGATGTGCTTCTGCATTCTCGCGGTTCAGTCGAAGGCTCACTCCGCCGATGCGGCGGTTCGATCGATCCTGGAGGCCGATCTCCTTTGGTCCGGTCGGCCACGGACCATCGCCTCGGTCCTCCGGCGCACGACCCGATTTCACAACCACAAGGCCGCCTATATCGTCCGAGCGAGGGATCGGTTCTTCCCGAACGGTCAACCGCAGCTCCGCCGATCCCTCGACGAATTCTCGGATGGGAAGGCAGCCCGCCGGTGGCTCGTCGAGGAGGTCGATGGACTCGGCCTGAAGGAAGCGAGTCACTTCCTGCGGAACGTCGGTCGCGGCGAGGACTTGGCGATCCTCGATCGTCACATCCTTCGAAACCTCGTTCGTCACGAGATCATCCGTCGGATTCCGACGAGTCTCACGCCGAAGCGGTATCTGGCAATCGAACGCCGCATGGAACGGTTTTCAGACGAACTTGGGATTCCGCTCGCGACACTCGACCTCCTCTTCTGGAGTCGAGAGACCGGGGAGATTTTCAAGTGACCACGCGGACAACCATGAGGCACTCGAACGGAATCAACCTTGTTTAAGGTTAATTCGTTACATTCGTTTACGCGGGCCCTCCATGGCCGAATTCCTGATGTAGCCTGTCTCGCATCGTGCGGTTCGTGGGAGAGCCGTTGTTATCCGAGGTTCGGGCGAAACTCCTCGACTGGTACGACGCGAACCGCCGAGATCTTCCTTGGCGTCGGACTCGGGATCCGTATCAGATTCTCGTCGCGGAGTACCTCCTTCAACGCACGCGAATCGCGTCGGGCATCCCGTACTTCGAACGGTTTGTCCGGCGGTTCCCGAGCCTTCGTGATCTTGCGAATGCATCCCTCGATGAGGTCCTCGCTCAATGGGAGGGGCTCGGCTTCTACGGCCGCGCGCGGAACTTGCACGCCGCCGCTCGTGCAATCCTCGACCGGTTCAGCGGCGAGGTTCCTCATTCCTACGACGAACTCGAATCCCTCCCCGGAATGGGCCCCTACACGGCCGGAGCCGTTGCGAGTATCGCGTTCGGACTTCCCGTTGCGGCGGTCGACGGCAACGTGACACGCGTCATCAGTCGCCTCTTCCGCGTCCACGAGGCGATGGGCGGGGCCGTCGCTCACCGAAGGATCAAGGCGCTCGCGGACCGGCTGGTTCCTTCGGATCGTCCTGGCGAGTTCAACCAAGCGCTCATGGACCTCGGTGCGACGATTTGTACCCCAACATCCCCGGCATGCGACCGCTGTCCGTTGGAGCGGGACTGCTTGGCTCGAGCTGCCGGAGAGGAGCAACTGCTGCCAATCGCACACGGCTCCCGCTCACCTCCGGTCATACCCGTTGCCTTTGCCCTCCTCGAGTCGAATGGACGCGTCCTGCTCCGGCGTCGGCCCCCGGGAGCGTTGCTCGGCGGTCTCTGGTCGTTGCCCGGGGGAGAGATCTCGCGACATGACGGCGTGAGCGAGGCGTTGGCGGTCTTGGTCCACGAGCAGACGGGGCTGACCATCGACGTCGGTCCCGAATGCGCCCGGGCCGACCGAGTGTTCTCGCACCGCAAGTGGTCTGGTGCAATTTACCGCTGTATCCCTCGTCGTCCAGCGCGGAATCGCAAAGACGCGCAATGGGTCACCCGAGATGAGGCATTGCGGCTGCCTGTCGTCCCCTTCCATCGGACGGCCATTGAACGCGTCTCGCTCGGGCTGGAA
>DATEGJ010000002.1:0-6015 GCA_035280105.1 Thermoplasmata archaeon | reverse complement strand
ATGCCACCTGTGGGACCTTGACGGGAACCGTTACATCGACTATTGCCTCTCGTTCGGGCCGCTGATCCTCGGTCACGGCCATCCACGCGTGATGAGGGCGATCCGAGACACCCTCGCGTCAACGGGGACGACGATGTTCGGCACCCCGCACGAACTCGAGGCGGCGTACGCCGAACGACTCCTGAAGATCTTCCGAAAGGACGGCATGATGCGCTTCACCATGTCCGGGACGGAGGCGACCGTTCACGCGGTCCGTCTCGCCAGGGCGTACCGCCGACGTCCGATGATTGCGAAGTTCGAAGGCCATTTCCACGGAGGGGTCGACGAGTTCCTCGTCAGCTACACGCCGACCAAAGAAGAAACCGCGAAAGGCCTCGTTCCGATTTCCGGATCGCGAGGCACACCAGAGTCGGTACTCAAGAACACGGTGGTACTCCCCTTCAATGACCTTCAGGAAACCGAAGCCCAAATTCGCCGGCACGCCGAAAACCTCGCCTGTGTGATCCTCGAACCCGTTGAGCGATCGTACATCGCGCCCGATCCGAATTTCTTGAAGGGATTGCGCGAGATCACGGCCCGCTACGACATCCCGCTGGTCTTCGACGAGGTGATGAGCGGATTCCGAATCGCGTTCGGAGGGGCCCAGCACGCCTTCGGCGTCACGCCGGACCTGACCTGCCTCGGGAAGGTGATTGGGGGAGGGCTCCCATGCGGCGCCTTTCTCGGACGTGCTGACATCCTCGATGTCGCCGATCCTTCCGCGGATGCGTTCTTCCACAGCAGCACCTTCGCGGGTTATCCGATCGCGATGGCCGCCGGGATGGCGACGCTGGACGAACTCGAGAGTCCCGGGACGTTCGACGGACTCCTCGCATCGAGCAACCGTCTGGCGTCAAGAGTCGAGCGAATCCTCACCGAGACGTCTGGGGCCGTGCAGGTGCCGGCGGTCGGATCGGTCTTCTCGATCCTCTTTACGGAGAAGGCGCCGCGGAACTACCGCGACACCTTGACCGCAGACCGCGAGAAACGCGCGTCGCTCGATGGTGCCTTACTGGAACGCGGGATTTTCGAGAAGCCGGGAAAGCCGTTCTATCTCTCGACGGCCCACGACTCGAAAGCGATTCGCGGAACTCTCGATGCATTCGCGGAGGTCGCTCCGGGTCTAGATTGACTGACTACGCCCGTGGGGGCAGGCTCATGATTTTGCGAGCTTCGTCGGGCGTCGCAATCTCGCGCTGATGATCCTCGGCGACGTGTCGGGCACGCTCCACGAGATCCTCGTTGCGAGCGAGCACCCCTTTTTTCAGGTAGAGGTTGTCCTCGAGTCCCACGCGCACATGGCCGCCCATCACGATGGACATCGTCGTCATCGGAAGCTGCATCCTCGACATGCCCGCGACGACGTACGTCGCCGTCGGCGGGAGCTGGTTTCGCATGTGGATCAGGTTCTCCGGTGTCGCGGGCACCCCGCCGTCGACACCCATGACGAGCTGGTAGTGCGCTGGCTCCTTCACGAGACCGGCTTCGATGAGCCTCTTCCCCTGTTGGATGAATCCGACGTCGAACGCCTCGATTTCCGGCTTGATGTTCCCATCGAGCATGGCCTTTGCGAGAAACTGGATCGTCTCGATCGTGTTCACATAAATGACGGAGGGCTTGCGACCCGCAAAGTTCAGCGTGCCCGTCGTGAGGCTTCCCATCTCAGGCTTCGTGCGCAACGGTGCGGCTCGCTCTTCGTCCGTCGTCCCGGCGATCCCGCTCGTCGACGTCATAACCGCGAGCTTCGTCCGCTTCCGGATCTTGTCCACGGTCTCCTTGAAAACCTCGTACCGGGAAGTCGGCCGTTCCCGTTCGTCGCGGCAGTGCACATGGATGATGGCCGCTCCCACTTGCTCGCACCGATACGCGGTTTCCGCGATCTCGTCCGGGGTCACGGGGACGTGCGGCGTGTCCTTCTTGGTCGGAACCGACCCCGTCGGCGCGACGGTGATGATGAGCTTCTCCATGTCGTCCTCTCGGTGACGGCCCGTCAATACGTAAGCGTTTTGGCGTGCGTCACGCCGTGAGCCGTCCGTATCGGTCGAGGATCTCGATTGCAGCGGGGACAGGCAACTCGCTCGCCACGTTCCCGTCACGCCCCACCACGGTCGAGGCGGTGAAGAGAGAATCGACGATCGCTTCCTCCGTCGCCTCAGCGGCAGCGAGGAACAGCGGGTCCATCCGGGAATCGTGCAGACGGCTCTCCGTGAGAACCCCCGGCGCTCCTTCGTAAGGGACCCGCGACGACGTGGAAAAGGCAATCGCGATATCCCCGCTCCCGTTCGAGCTGAACGAACCAACCCGGGCGAGGCCGAAGAACGCCCGGCGCGCGATTCGGCCCAGTTGTCGCGAAGAGAGCGGTGCGTCGGTCGCGAGGACGGTTACGATGGACCCGCCATCTCCTGGCGGAATAGGTCCCTTCTCCCGCGACGCGAGTTCGCGGCCAACGGGCACGCCCGCGAGGGTCAGGTGTTCCCGCCACCCGAAGTTCGTGAGGACGAGGGCGCCGACCGTCCACGCTCCATCCTCCGCAGACAGCTTCCTCGATGCCGAACCGATGCCTCCCTTGTACTGGCAACAGATCATGCCCGTGCCGGCACCGATCGTGCCGAGACCAAACTCCGACGTCGCGACTTCGATCGCCTGCCTCGCGTGGGTGCTCGTCACGTGAAGGCCGCGGGCATCGTTCAATTCCGAGTCGTCGCATTCCGAGACGGTTGGCACGACCGTGGATTGCTCGATCGCCGCGTCGGGATTCCGTTCGAGAGTCGCCTCGATCAATCCGGTCCCAACGTTCCCGACGCACATCGTGTTCGTGAGCCCGATGGGCGTTTCGAGGACACCGAACTCCCGCATCTCCAACGCTCCGGTCAGCTCCCCACATCCGTTCGCCGTGTCCCACATCGCCTTCGGTCGGTCTCTCCACACGTTCCCGCGATGGGGCACGATGACTGTCACACCGGTGCGGACAGGTCCCTGTCCCGGCACAAGGCGACCTTCGCCGGACATGAGGGTGACATGGCCGACGCGGACCTCGCCCACGTCCGCGATGGTGTTTCTCGGGCCGGGGTCCAACGTTCCGAGGCGCAATCCGAACTCGCGACATCGTGAGCGCATTCAATCCCTACGCGAACAGATGGCACGAAACCTTGACGTCCGCTGCTGCCGCTCGCAGTTGCGGCTCTGAGGATTCGTGTAGGGAAACGCGGACGCCGCCGTTCGCTCGCTCGACCGCCCGGATCGCTTTCAGCGCGCGGGATCCTTCCGCCTTCGTCTCGATGAAGCCACGGATCGTCGCCTCCACATCCGGCGGAGCGCCGGGCAAGGTGAACGCCATTGGGCCATCGAGCTGAGCGGACTCGAAGAGGGCTTGGCTCGGCCCGCCATGAGTAAGCGTCTTCAGTTCGTCGGCGACCTCGTCGGCGGTCCAGCCGCACCGTTCGAATGCGACGGGACAGCGGGGATGGAAGCGGCACCCTGGGGGAATGTTCGACGGGTCCGGGCGTTCTCCCTTGAGGATGATCCGCTCCCTCCGCTTGTCCGGATCCGGGACCGGCACGACGGACACGAGGGCCTTTGTGTACGGATGGCGCGGATTCTTGATCAGCTCCCGGGTCGGGCCTTCCTCCACGATCTTCCCGAGGTACATGACGCCGATGCGGTCAGCGAGGACCCACGCGAGGGAGAGATCGTGCGTGATGAAGAGGTATGTGAGGCCCTTTTTCTCCCGCAGCTCGAGGAGGAGCTCCAGGATTTCCGTGCGGATCGACACATCGAGCATCGAAACCGGTTCGTCCGCGACGAGGAATTCCGGGTCGAGGACCAAGGCTCCTGCGATCGAGACGCGCTGCCGCTGGCCTCCCGACAACTCGTGAGGGAACCGGAACATGAAATCGCGGGGCGGCCGCAACCCGGCGTCCTGGAGGGCCTGCTCCACCCGGGCCTCGGTCTCAGCACGGTTCTTGCTCAACCGGTTCACCACGAGAGGTTCCGCGACGATCTCGTAGACGGAATGCTTGGGGTTCAGGGACTCGTACGGGTCCTGGAAAATGATCTGGAGTTTCTTCCGCAACGTCCGGATCTTCACGCCTTCAAGGCCTTCTTCCTTCAGCCGCATCGAAATGAGAACTCGTGCGAGGACGACCGACGCGACGAATGCGGCCACGGACCCGCCGATCATTCCGAGCGTGCGGGTGCCCCAATAGGCAGACGAGAAGCGGCCCGCGGGATCTGCGTAGGCGGCAAAGACGAGGCTCAGGAACGCACCGAGGTTGAAGGCCACGGCTGCCAACAGTCCGAGCACCGCGGTCAGGCGAAGCGCCGGCCGCGTCGGAGGGATACTCGGGAAGAACGTCAACAAAAGACCGACCGCGATTCCTTCTCCAAACAAACTCCATCCGCTGGCAAACGGCAGGTCGAAGAAGGCCGACGCGACGAAGGCAGGGAGGATCGTCGCGAGGGCGGAGGAACCGAACACGATGAGCGCCAACAGGGTCCAATCTTTCGCTGACCAGGGGCGGCGCTCTTTCCAGGAGAGCGAGTGGTATTGGCGGATCGACTCCACCTTCGTGTCGTCGCCGGCGGCTCGGGCTGTCTCGTAGTCCGCCAAGATGCCGGAGCGCACGCCGACGAACACGTCGCCGCCGGTGGGTTCGACGAGTTTCAGGATGCCTTTTCCCGTCGTCGTCTTGCCGCACCCGCTCTCCCCGACGAGGCAGTACATTTCGCCGCGACCGACGTCGAGGTCGATCCCGTCCACCGCGCGGATGTAGTCTGGTTCCGACTTTCGCAGGGCGGCGAAGAAGCCGCGGCGTTTCTCGAACCAGACTCGGAAATCCCGGAGGACGAGATAGGGCTCGCGCGTCATCTCATGCGACCTCCCGCGGCGGAGGCGTCGTCGTGTTGAGGTGGCACGCCGCCCGATGACCATCGCCCACGACATCGAGGCCCGGCTCTTGGTCGATGCACAACTGCCATGCGTAGCGGCAGCGGGGATGGAACCGGCAGCCGGCGGGCGGATTGACGAGGCTCGGCAGAAGCCCCGGAATGTAGGCGGGAAGAGTCTGCGGGCCTTCGATGTCCGGAAACGCGGCGATGAGGTCCTTCGTGTACGGATGCTTCGCGTTCTTGTACACATCCCGCACGCTCCCCGTCTCGACGATCTTGCCAGCATACATGATCGCCATCGAGTCGCACGTCTCCGCCATGACGGAGAGGTCGTGGGAGATCAGGATCATCGAGAGGTCGAGCTCCCGCTTCAGCCGCTCGAGCAGCTCGAGGATTTGCGCTTGGATCATCACGTCAAGGGCGGTCACCGGCTCGTCCGCAATCACGATGCGCGGATTGCACGCGAGCGCCATCGCGATCATCACGCGCTGCCGCATCCCTCCGGAGAACTCGTGCGGATACTCGGACGCCCGTTCGCGATGGATCCCGACAAGCTCGAGGAGTTCCCCGACGCGCTTCATTGCCGCCTCTTTGTCGACCTTGTCGTGGAGGATGATCGGCTCCGCGATCTGATCGCCGATCCGTTTCACGGGATTGAGCGCGTTCATCGCGCCCTGGAAGATGATCGAGATGTGCTTCCATCGGATTCCGCGGAGTTGATTCTCGCGGATCGTCGCGAGGTCGTATCCCATGTAGTCGATCGTGCCGTCGACGATCTTCCCGTTCGCCGGCAAAAGTCGCATGATCGAGAGGGCCGCGGTCGTCTTCCCGCATCCGCTCTCTCCGGCAAGGCCGAGGCTCTCGCCTTCGCCAAGGCTGAAGTCGACTCCGTCGACTGCGCGAACGGTCCCCTCTTCCGTCGTGAAATGCGTTTTCAATCCCTTGACCGTCAGGAGGGTCATGCTATCGCTACCTCAATCGCGGGTTGAAGATCTCGTCGAGCGCGTAGCCCAAGAGGGTGAAGCCGAGGACCAAGATGACGATGGCGAAGCCGGGCGCGAAGATCCACCAGTACAACCTGAGGGTCAT
>DATEGJ010000001.1:0-4122 GCA_035280105.1 Thermoplasmata archaeon | reverse complement strand
AATGTTCGTCATGGCGAAGTAGATGACCAGGATCGAGAGGACCCAGAACATCTTCGTCCGGAATTGGACGTGGCCCTCCGGACGGGTGACCGCGGGCAGGCGGTCCGTGAGCGGTTTGAGGGCGTAGAGGCGGCTCTTCTTCTGCTCCTCGAGGGGCATCGCTCACTTCCCGGCCGCGCTGGGCAGGACGACTTCCCCACCCGCGCCCGCGACCTTCGCCAGGGCGGCCTCGGAGGCTTTCGCCACCGTAATCCGCATCGGGATCGCTACTCGGCCAGAGCCTAATAGTTTGTCGATTCCCGCGGCGGTCAGGTCGACGTCGATTCGAGAGTTGTCCTTTTTCGCGTGACCCGCCGCCTCGAACTCGCCGAGCCGGCGGCCGATATCCTCAAGGTCAATTGCGACCGTTGATGTGATCTGCGCGTGTCGCGTGAACCCGTGTCGGCCGAAATGCTCGGGGTCGTACTTGATCATCGACTTGAATTTGTGTTTGTGGAGCCCGGCGTTTCCGGTCCCGCCGCGTCCGCCCGCACCGCGGCCATGTTTCTTGCCGCGACCGTGGGTGCGGCTGCCTCGAAGCTTCCGTGTCCTAGAGACCATCGGTACCGCCCTCCGTCAGCATGCGTTGCAACAGGTCGTTGATGGCCTTCCCGCGATATCCGAGGTCGCCGCCGTCGTTGAATCCTCGCTTGATCCCGCGGAATCCCTTTCGCGGCGGCGGGAGTCGAAGCATCGGCCGCAACTCGCGAACGTCTTTCAGGACCGCGTCACCCTTCGCGAGCGCCTGGCTGAGGTCCCAGATTGACTTGTACTTGCTGTGAGATTTCACGAACGCATCATCGATTGGCTTGTCCCCGACCTGGCGGCCGCGTCGCAAGAGTAGCTTGGCCAACACCTCAGGCTCCACCTCCCCCCACGTGACGTAGTCCTTCACGACCTTCAGCATGCCCGCGTACGTCGGGGCCTCGGGGACGATCGAGCAGTGATTTTGGCGCGTAAGATGCAACATGCGGAGGGAGTCCTTCACCTCATGGCGGAGGTCGCCTTTTCCGCGGATCCGGACGACCGCGAAGCTCATTCCTCTTTGGCCTCCTCGCTCGCGGGCTCCTCGGCCGTCGTCTCGGTGAGGTTCTCGCCCTCGACCTCGACTTCCTCGGGTAATGCGACCGCCTCCGTCGTCTGTGGCGCGACCGCTGCCGCCGCGATCTTGCGGACGAAGACTTGTTCCGCCCCCGATTTGATCTTCAAACGATCGGTCTGCTCGCGGCGGACTTTGACCTCGCCGGTGCGGCGGAGCGCCTCGAACGTCGCGAGCGCATAGTTGACCGTCGTCTTGGTGTGACCCTTCGTGAAACCCCAGGCGTCTGTGATGCCGGCGAGGCGCAAGACGCTCTTCGCGACATCGCCGACGGCAAGACCTACTCCCTGGGGTGCAGGTTTCAGGGTGACGTCGACGGAGCCGCTGCGGCCCGTCACGAGGAACGGCAAGGAGTGGGCGCGCCCACATCCACATTCCCAGGAGCCGCAGCCTCGTCTGATCTCGATCATGTTGAGCTTCGCATTGTCGATTGCCCGGCGAATCGACGGACCCACTTCGCGTCCCCGGGCGCGTCCGAGCCCGGCGAATCCGTCCTTGTTCCCGACAATGCACGTGATGACGAAGTTCACGCGGCGGCCGGAGTCCGTCATGCGCTGGACCATGTTCACATCAAGGACTTCATCCTCCGTCTCGGGAAGGAGGATGTCGACGATCTCCGGCTCGCGGATCGGGAGGCCGGTCCTGATCGCGTCTCCCAGCGTCGTGATCTCGCCCGCGAGCACCAGGCGTCCCAGCTTCGTCTTCGGCGCCCACTCGCTCAGGTCCCGCTCCGGTCGGGCGGCGCGGGCTTCGCGGCGGCGACCGCCGCGCCGCTGCGGCATCAGGCCGCCTCCAACTTCGTTCGGACCGCGTCAAATTGCTTCGGGATCTCGGCGCCGATATGGGCGCCCTTCAATCGTTCCTTCGTCGGAAGAATCTCCGAACTATGAGGGACCGCCACACCGGAATCGACGAGACCCTGGAGGGCCGCGAATAACCGTCCCCCTTTCGAGGGTCGCTGCACGCCGAGGTCGAGCACCGCTTCCTTCACGCCCTTCGCGACTGCCTTCTTGCCCGCCAAGAACCCCGTCAGGTATGCGGCGGGAAGGTTTCCCGTCCCGGCAGACCATCCGTGGTCCTTGAGTTCCATCGAGTGCGCGGAGGCGAGAATCCGATCGCCCGCCTTGTCCGGGACGACGAGCTGGACGATGGTCTGGTTGAGGGTTTTTCGGACGACGGCCCGTGGTTTCTGGCTTCGGAGCAACTTCGATCGGACCCGGTAGTCCGTCCGACCCTCTCGCCGTCGGCGGAACGGAACACGGTAGTGAGGGCCTCCTCGCGTCACTTCGCTGCCTCCCGAATCGCGCCCGCGGCTCGCAATTGCTGCTCCATGTGGGCCCTGGATTTGAACATGCCGCCCTTCGCCTGTCGATAGAATCGGCGGTACGTCGGCACATCGATCCGTCCCTGGCTCTTCAGTTCGCGGAGGAACCGGCGCATCCCGCGGATGAGTCCGATCCAACGCGCCTTCTGCGGCGTGCGGGCGTTCAACGCCCCCTTTCGGGTGCCATGGCCTCGCCGCCGACCCTTGGCCCGTTGGGCTGCGCGTTGGCGCGCACGACCCCGCGATACGCCGCGAACCGGCCGTTTCTGGATGACGTTCCGACGGATCAGGAGGCGGATCGCGTCGCGCGTAATCGCGTCCAAGATGTTGTCCTGCTCCTTCGGATCCGTGCTGATGTAGACGCGGTTAACGCCGATCCCCAGGATCGACGCGGCGAGACGGCGTTGGTAATCGAACCTCAATCCGTCACCATCCGATTGAGCACGCGGAGCCCTTTGTCGTCGCAGGCTTTCTCGATCAACTCGCGCTTTCGCGCGCCGACTCCGTGGGCAATTCGCACCGCCTGTTTCCCCGGATCGAGGCCATCGAGCTGTAGTGGATTGTGAACGAGGACCTCGAGGAAGCCGCTGGGATGGAGGCCGCGGACCTCGCGCGGCCCTCGGTAACCGATTGACGGAAGATTCCAGCGGTACCCGAAGTGCCGTCGCAATTTTGACTGCCCACCCTGAGGCTTCCGCCACTCGTCCCCGAACTTGCGGTATCGGAACCATTCTTGCCGGCGGAACTTCGGCCGCGCGGCCGCCTTCGCCGCGCGGAGGGCCAAAAGGACCTTGATGCGCGGCTCGAGCTTCGGCTTCTGCCGCGCCTCGTGCGGTTCCTCGGCCTCTTCCTCTTCCTTCTCTTCCTCCGCCGCTTCTTTCTCGGACGGCTTCTTGCCTTTCCGCCCTTTGGGCTTCTCTCGCTCTTTCTTCTTTTCTTTCGCTTTGGGCTTCGGTTCCACTTTCGTTTTCTTCGTCGGCGGCTCCGGTGGTTTTTCGGGAGGAACGGCCTTCTCCTCGGCCGCTTCCGATTTCTCCTTCTTCGCGATGAACGCGAGCAACCGCTTGCGGAGTTCGTCGACCGTGCCTTCCGCTTTCAGGCCGAACTCGCCGGCCCATGCGGTCAGCTGGGCCTTCTTCGCTTCACGGATCTCGTGGGCGGTCGGCGTCGAGGCCGCGGGCTCTGGGACGACGTCGGGCACGGCGGTCTTCTTCGCCTTCTTCTCCGCCTTCGGCTCGCTCTCTTCCGCCATGCTCACGCCTCTCCCGCTTTCTTGGTGATGTAGATGCCATCCTGGAAGATCCGCGGGTCGAATCCCTTGATTCGCGTCGCCTGCTCAATGTTCGCCGCGGTCTGGGACACCGCTTCGATGTCGGGCCCCGTGAGAACGATCTGGTCCCCCTGGATGTCGACCTTCGTCTCGCCGAGAATCCGTGTGCGGCGGGGGAATTTCTCCCCGAGGAAATTCTCGATGATGAACTCGGTGCCCTTCACGGACGCCTTCACGGGAAAGTGGCTATAGACGATCTTCATCTCGTACGTGAACCCATCCGTAACACCGACGATCATGTTCTGTAGGTGCGCGGCGAACGTGCCAACAAGGGCGCCTTCATGCCTCCGAGGGAACTCGGAACTCACCCTCGCCTGCTTTCCGTCAACC